>JADFQH010000251.1:2184-4310 GCA_022561895.1 Methanobacteriota archaeon
GGCGCATGTCGCGAAACGACATGGAACGGTCGAGCGGACGCAGTCCGCGAGACGCATCCGATGGCGGCTACGAGCTCTTCGAACCCGAACGCTCCATCGGCAAGGTTCATGGCTTTGCGGGCAACTGGCTCGTTCTCATCAAGGCCTACGCCTACATTGCCCGACTCGGCGACGAGGGGCTCGCGGACGCGAGTGCGAAAGCGGTGCTCAACGCGAACTATCTTGCGAGTCAGGTCGAGTACGAGGTTCCTCACGGGCCGTTCCATCACGAGTTCGTCGCGAGCGCGGGCGAGCAGGACGCCGCCGATGTGGCAAAGCGGATGCTCGACTACGGCGTCCACCCGCCGACGACGAAATGGCCCGAACTCGTTTCCGAGGCGCTGATGACCGAACCCACGGAAGTGGAAAACCGCCGCTCGCTCGACCAGCTCGCGGCGGCCTTTAACGCCGTCGCGAGCGAGGACCGCGAAACCCTCGAATCGGCTCCTGCCCGAACCACGGCAGGACGGATCGACCAGACCGAAGCGGCGCGCGATCTCAGATTGTCGTGGCAGGCGCTCGCTAAGAATTCATAACCAACGCGACTGATCGGCAGTATTTTAGCAACCTTTACTACTCGATCGCCCTTCGGTTAATACATGACCGTCGTCAGCGTCTCGATGCCCGAAGAGTTGTTGAACAGGATCGACGAGTTCGCCGATGATCACGGCTACACCGGTCGCAGCGAAGTAATCAGGGAAGCCTCGCGCAATCTCTTGGGTGAGTTTCAGGACCGCGAACTCGAGGATCACGAACTGATGGGCGTCATCACCGTCCTGTTTAACTACGAGACGACGAGCGTCGAGGAGCGAATGATGCGCCTGCGCCACGAACACGAGGCGCTCGTCACCTCGAACTTCCACAGCCACATCGGGGATCGCTACTGCATGGAGCTGTTCATCCTCGAAGGCGATCTGACGGGGATCTCGGAGTTCGTCGGCAAGATCCGGGCGACCGGCGATATTCTGACTGTGGATTACTCGGTGATCCCGGTCGACGATTTCGCCGCGACGCTCTCACAGTCGTAGCACTCACTTTCCACCAGAACGATGGCGAATTGCTGTCAGATTTTTGTTCTATGTTGTCACATAGGGTTCATAGATTTACGAAAGCGTCTGCCGGTCGCGGTGGTTCCAAACCGTTAGACCCGTTCAGATCAGCAATCGAGGATAGAGACGACGCGAAGAGTATGAAAAACGCCAGTTACGCCTGACTCGAATCGATGCCGTCGATCCGGACGAACCCGTACTCACAGTCGGGACAGTGCCATTTCACCTTCTCGCCGAGGTGAAGCGTCGTGCTCGCCGCCCGGTAGAAGGTGCGTTCATCCTCACACTCCGGGCAGTCGTGATCGAGTTCCTGCATACCCGCCCTCGTGCGTGCTGGCGCTTAACGATGGTGATTCTACAGCAGTTCGATATCCCTCGTCTCGAAACCGTTAGTTCGCGGCGATTGGTGTCGGTAGCTCGTGCCGGTAGCAGGTCCGGCCGTCCGCATGAAGGACGATCCGTCCGCTGTCGTCGGCGTCGAGATAAATCGTCGACTCCTGCGGAAGACGGAGCTTACAGACGTGTTTGTACGGCGTCTCCGAGACCGTGGCCCCCTCGACGAGCCAGCTGTCGATCACCGCAGTCGTCTCCTGATCCCGGAGTTCGACACGGTACTCGCCACCCCGTTTCTCGATCTCGATGACAGCCGGTCGTTTCGTCATGGATAATCATTCCTTACATAGTACTATAAACCTAATCTGAGATGCCATTGCGTGTCATACAACGTGTGTGTCGGTTAGCTTCCCAACGACGTACGCGGGCTGACGCTTCCGGTCTGTCGGTGGACGCCGTAAACGAGGATACCGCCCGCGATGAGGGGGATAATGAGGGTATGCCCCCAATCCGCCTGATGTTCGACGGCGTGCCTGAACTGGGCCGCGAAGAAGCGCCAAAACAGCCAGAAGGTCAAGGCCACGATCACGGCGGCGCCGAGCACAAGCCGGCGCAACTCGGCGGGTTCGATCGAGGCCAGCGAAGGGCGCAGCGTGCCCGCGGCGGCGTCACCGCCTGGTGCTGATCGGGAGTCTGGGCTCGGGC
>JADFQH010000251.1:4320-4673 GCA_022561895.1 Methanobacteriota archaeon
GGGCTGACGCTTCCGGTCTGTCGGTGGACGCCGTAAACGAGGATACCGCCCGCGATGAGGGGGATAATCGCACAGGCCGCATAGACGGGGGTAAAGCCGATGGATTCGACGAGCGGGAGCGAAAGCATCGGACCGAGTCCGCCGCCAACATCTCCAAGGACGTTGTTCGTGCCCATTGCACGCCCCATCCGCTCGTCGGGAGTCATATCCGCTAACAGGGCGATCATCGGACCGCTCGTCCCGCCCTGGCCCGCGCCGATGAAGACACAAGCGACGACGAGACCCGCCACCGAATTGGCCATCGTAAGCAGGAGAAACCCGAGAAAGGAGACCGAAAGAAAGGCGAGCAGAAC
>JADFQH010000008.1 GCA_022561895.1 Methanobacteriota archaeon
TCCCGTTCGTCATGAACCCGGGCGCGTGAGAGCGCCATGCCCGCGAGTATTCCGCCCAGCAGACCCACCAATAGGGCGACCATACAATCGATACCGGAGGTGAACTGCAACAGACTCACCCCTCCAAAGCCAACACCGCCATACGAGCGATGGGAACGACTGGTGGGTTCGAACGGCGATCGACGAGATCGGTTCGTAGTGGTGGTCCGAACAACGATCGTGAGCGTCGGTATCATCGTATTCGAAGCGGTGTCAGTCCTCCGACCACCGAACAAACCCCACCGTGACAACGGCGTACATCGCCGTGATCAGGATCGCCAGTCCAAGGCTAGTAAGCGGAACGCTCCCCAGCCAAGCGAGAGCTATGAGGAGGATACTGACGACAGTCGCCCCGCCGTAGTACTGTGTCCACTTCGTGTTCACAGCGGTTTGTTCTGACTCATCAGTCTCGTCGAGATAGCGCGCCACCTGATCTGCAAGCGGCGTTCGTTCGACGACTCCTCGGCTGCGATTGTACGTGATGAGGTCGAAGTCAGCGAGCTTCGGAAGGTGGGACTGATACAACGCGATATACACGCGCTGGCGTTGGTCGGACGTAAGTTGTTGAACGGTCGTGTCGTGTTCCCACGCAGCGACCTGTTCTGCGATATCACGCATGTCAACAGGCCCCTCGGTGTCCGAGAGGTACTGAAGCACACGGCGACGACGTTCGTTCTGGAGAATATGGAACGTGTCGTCCATCGAAAGAGAGTGTTCGGGAGGAGCAACCTCTACAGCGTCGTTCGAAGAGGACTGCTCCGCATTGACGGTCGACATTATTTCGACACAGTATGCGATATTCGCCGACGCATAATAAACCGGCCGTTGTTCCGTGTCGTTTTAAACCGTTCCAGACCGTTCCAGAAGCGAGAGCCGTCCCGAATACACTGATTTTCCGATATTTGTAACCAGACCCAAAATTAGAACGAAGGACGGTTAAAACCTGACCTAGACCGCTATACGACGCCATAGGATGATTGAGGACAACGACAGGTCTCCGATCACTCTAGTTAATTATACAATAAAACATTATTCCTTGCGTATGGGATTGTATCAAAAATATCGGCGAGAACTGGAGAGACGGAGAGTGGTTGTGTAGAGCGTAAGGATCTGCTCTCCCATTTCGTCGAGTCCTAATTCATCGATAACAGCCCGTCCATCGGCACGCTGGCCGTCTTTGAGTGCAGAATCGAGGGCTCGGACCAGATCGGTCGTAGATCGGCCGATGGAACAGTTTGAAACACCTTGTAGTATGTCACGAGCGAACCCCACATCGGTCGAAACCACCGGAAGATTGCACGCAGCCGCCTCTTTGATGACCATCGGGCCGCTTTCGCGTTGGGATGTGACGAGTAACGCATCGCTCGCGTTCATCACGTACGGCATCTCCTCGTATGCGAGTCCCGATACCGTCCGTAGCTCGGCATCGACCGAGAGACGCTCGATGACCCGCTCTGCGAGTGGGTAGTTCTTCACTGCTCGCTCGCGATCGTAGGGAAAGAGGACGATCGGTTTTTCGCTTTCCCATCCCAGATACTCGCGTGCCTTTTTACGATCCATCGGACGAAACAGTTCGGTATCGACCCCGAACGGGATTACCGTGTGTGGACAGTCGAGTTCGCGCGAGACTGCCTTCGAAGGGGCGATCACCGCGTCGCTTCGATTGGCTGAAAACCGTGTCACACGATCGAGCCGGTTCGAGTAGCCCATAACCTCCGAACCCCACAGCGAGAGGACGACCGGACGGATCGGCAGCGCAAGCGCAAACGGACCGATCAGCCCGTAGTTTGCGTGAACGAGGTCGTACTCTCCATTAAACGCCTCTCGAAGCGCCTCGTGGTAAAAGCGGGCGAACTCCTCGGGTCTACGCCCGTCCGCAGGGCGTGGAACCTCGAGGACGGTGCATTCGACACCGCGTTTTTCGAGCGCGCGGATCTGCTGGTCGAAAAACGACCGGCGCGTCGTCACCAGCTGGAGAACATTAATACGTGCCATCGCCGGTAAGTGCTCCGAGGATCACATTCGTTGTATCGACTTTCTCGGAGAGCAGTCGGCTACGTGCACCGGTCCAATCGTGGGCCGTCTCACCCGAGAGAATCGCTTCTGCGATATCTACTCCCATCTCGTGGCGATACGCCCCCTGACAGTTGTACAGCAAGTTGTAGCGAGCTTCGAGTTCGTCGGTGTAGCCCATACGGAGCGTGTTGACGTAGACCGCGGGCGTTCCCAGCACGGCACTTTCTGCGGCCATGGTCGCGCCCTCGCCCAAAAAGAGCGCTGCCCCTGCAAGCAGGTCGTGCATTCTGTGGGGTGCGATATCGACCTGCCGGTCGCGCACGCGCGGGGGAATGTTGCCTTCGGCGGTAATGAGCACCGTCGTCCCGGTGGCTTCCAAGCGGTCGACGACTTCGCCCACGTCGTCGATCCCGCCCGCACCGGCGTCGTGTGAAGCCTCCCACGAAACGAGTCGAAGGACGACGTATTTTTCGTCCGCTTCGAGACCGACTTCCTCGCGGATCGTTCCGTCGGGCGAAAACCGATCCGGATGGAGATACGCGAGTTCGTGATAGCCCGGATAGCGGACCTGTTTCGCACCGAAGTCGGCGTGAAAACACTCGGGTGTCCAGATTTCGTCGGCAAAGGGAGCCATCAGCTTGTTCGTCAGCGTCGCGTGCTCGGTGTCGGTAAAGACGACGCTCTTTGCGCCGGTTGCGCGGGCAACGTGCGCAACGGCCGACCCGCCGATCGCGGTCATCACGTCGGGTTCGAACTCGCGGGCGTGAGCCAGCATTTTCGCCTCGTAGAGCGCCTGTGAAGCGATCAGTCGAATCCCCGATCCGGATCTCCCGAGAACCTCGTACTCGAAGCCGTAGGCGTCGAGCAAGTCGGTTGCTACTTCCGAATCACGCACGACGATCGAGATCTCGTACTCCGCAGCGAGTTCGCGAATGGCGTGTTTGTAGAAATGGACGTGTGCTGGGTGCTGGATGGCGATCAGCAGCCGCTCAGAGTTTTCGGTAGGCATACCCCGACTCCTCGACTGCGTCGCTATCCAAAACGCCCTTCACATCGACGAACACCGGATCCTCCGCGAGCTGCTCCTTTGCAGCATCGAGATCGAGATCATCGAGGATCGCGTCGTGAGGGGTCGCCAGAACGATCCCGTCTGCGCCCTCGAACTCCATCGCAGAAAGCGGGTCGATCCCGAACGACTCGCGGATCCGCTCGTCGGGCGCAAGCGGATCGTAGCCATCACAGGTGATGCCGTACTCGTCGAGTGTAGTGATGACGCCGCCGATTTCGGAGGTCCGAAGGTCCCCAACGTTTGGTTTGTACGCCAGCCCGAGTACGACCAAGCGGCTTTCTTGGAGGACTTTCCCGGACTCGTTGAGCGCCTTCAACGCGAGTTCGGCCGTGTGTTTGGGCATGTACTCGTTGACTTCTCGTGCCTGAAGGATGAGTTTGGGCGAGTAGCCCGCACGTTCGGAGCCATGCACCAAAAACAGCGGGTCGACCGGGATGCAGTGACCGCCGACAAGCCCCGGAGAGTACTCGTGGAAGTTCCATTTCGAGGCCGCCGCGTCGATCACCTCCTTGGTGTCGAGATCCATATGCTCACAGATCAGCGCGAGTTCGTTTACCACTGCAATGTTCACGTCGCGCTGGACGTTTTCGAGCACTTTTGCCGCCTCCGCGGTCTCGATCGTCGGCGCACGATACAGCCCCGCGTCGACGATCATCCCGTAGAGGGAAGCGAGATCTTCGAGGGTTTCTTCCGTATCACCGCTTACGATCTTGATCACCTCGCGAAGGCTCTTGTCCGTCCCCGGCGAGAGGCGTTCGGGCGAGTAGCCCATGTTGAAGTCGACACTTTGGGTCATCCCCGAGGACTCCTCGATCGCCGGGCCGAGTACGTCCCGCGTCACGCCGGGGTAGACCGTCGATTCGAGTACGACTGTCGCACCGCTTGCGAGATGCTCGCCGACGGTTCGACCGGCCGATTCGACGAAATCGAGCTTCGGATTTTTCATGCTGTCGACGGGCGTCGGAACCGTGACGATGACGTAATCAGCGCGCTCGATCGGGGTGGGCGTCGTAGTGAACGCTATTTCACTCGAAGAGACCGCATCATCGCCGATCTCTCCGGTCGGGTCTCGACCCTCAGACAACCCCGCTATTTTCGTCTCATCCACGTCGTAGCCGATCACGTCGAGACCTTCTTCGTCGAAGGCGCTTGCAAGCGGCAGGCCAACGTAGCCCAACCCGACGATACAGACCGTGTTATCCATAGTATCAAGCATTGATTCCGATTCCTCTGTAGTAGATTCCATTGGTGTTCTGTAGCTCCGTCAGTGCTTGGCGGCCATCGACGACCACCAGCGGATCGCCAGCCGCAAGCGAGGGGATATCGACCCCTTCGAACTCGGTCTGTGCCGTAACCAGCACGACCGCGTCGTAGCGCTGTTTGCACGCACTGTCGAGGGCTTCAACTACTGCCCCTGCGTTCTCGAACGGTTCGTGAGTGTCCGTGACCGGATCCACTGCCGTGACGTTCGCGCCCGCACTTGCGAGGCGCTCGATGACGCCGACTGCGGGCGTTGCGCGCAGTTCGTCGACACCGGCACGGTAGGTGAGTCCGAGCACTAACACATCGCTTCCCTCGCTCTCTTTGCCGTGTTTCGCAAGTCCCGAAAGGGCAAGCTCCGCCGTGTAGGTCGGCATCGTATCGTTGATCTCGCGCGAAAGCTCCATCAGCCGCGAGTCGCTCTCGAAGCGCTGGATCAGAAAGTGCGGGTAGTAGGGAATACAGTGTCCGCCGACGCCCGCACCCGGAATGTGGAGATCACAAAAGGGCTGGGTGTTCGCCGCCTCGATCGCCTCCAACACGCTGATCTCGAGTTCCTCTCCGTGCTTCGTAAGCTCGTTTGCAAGCGCGATGTTCACATCGCGGTAGACGCCTTCGAACACCTTGACAGCCTCTGCAGTCGTCGCATCGGTAACGGGAATAATCTCCTGACTGTTGATCTCGCCGTAGATCAGCTCGGCAACCCGAGTACTCTCCCTATCGATCCCGCCGACGATCTTGGGGTACGCTCCCCGAATATCTTCGAGCGCGCGCCCGCTTGCGGTTCGTTCGGGACAGAACGCGACACCGAACTCGTCTCGACTGAGTCCGCTTTCTTCTGCGAGCAGCGGCGCAACAACGTCACGACACGTCCTCGGGGGAACCGTCGATTCGAGGATCACCTGATCGCCGGCTTCCAGACCCGAGGCGATCTCTTCCATGACCGATTCGACGACCGAGAGATCCGGTTTGCTGTTCTCATCGACCAGTGTGGGAACGATCACGACGTGGACTCGCGCCTCGTTTGCTGCTGTTTGACCGTTGGTCGTTGCGGAAAGCGCTCCTGAACTGGTAACCTCGCTCACGAGATCGGAGAGACCGGGTTCACCGACGATGTGGTTCTCACCCGCTGAAACCGATTCGACCACGGCAGGATCGACGTCCATCCCGGTGACGTTGCCGGTCACGTCCGCATAAACCGACGCGAGCGGCAGCCCCATCTTTCCTAACCCATAAACCGCAACGGGAACCTCGCCGTTTCGCAATGCAGTGCGTTGTTCGTCCGCCGATGCCTCCGAGCCGTAGAGCGCCGTTGCGCCCTGTGAAATGCTATCAGTCATGAAGTTGGTTCGCTCCCGCCAAGGAGTCGGGAAGGTCGTGGTGTCGGGCAGGCGCACCGAGCGCGAGGGTTTCTGGAGGAACGTCCTCGGTAACGGTCGCACCCGCAGCGACGAACGATCCCGCGCCGATCCGAACACCGGGGAGGATCGTCGCGTTCGCGCCGACGGAGACGCCGTCTTCGAGCGTCGGGCCGACGAGATCCGCGTCCTTGCGGACCGGATACGGATCGTTCGTCATCACCGCCCGCGGTCCCACGAAAACGTTCGAACCGATCGTCGTCTCGGTGGGAATATACACCCCAGTTTGGAGACTGACGTGCGAGCCGATCTCCGTCGCGCCGTCGATCACCGTATCGGTTCCGACGATCACGCCGTCACCGATCGTCGTTTGTTCCCTGATGAGGGCGTTATGTCCCGTAATGAGGTCGTTGCCGATCTCGACATCACAGTAGACGATCGTCCCCTTTCGAATGCGAGCGCGGTCGCCGACGATCGCTGGAGCGGCCGACTCGTCGTGGACGTAGCCCACCGAATCGGGATCGTCGATCACACAGTCATTACCAAGTGTGACGCGTGTTTCAGTCATTCGACGGTCCCTGAGTGTATTTCGTCTCCGTCGGGCGGATCGTTTGCATGTGAGCTATAGAATGCTGTCGTCGTTCAAATTAGTTACTATACGATACATAAATTATGCTATACGGTGTCGGTCGGAGCGGTTTTTTCGTGGGAGGCTAGCTGATCGATCTCGCGGGCGAGCGAGAGCGCGCGAAGCCCGTCCGCACCGGTGACGATCGGTTCGGAGTCGGTTCTGACGGCTTCGGCGAACGCCGAGAGTTCGTTCTTCAACGGCTCGCGGCGCTCGACGAGCACCTGCTCGACGATGTTCTCGTGACGATACCGAAACCCTTCCTGTCTGACGTACTCGGGGAGCGACTGGCGCGTAATCTCGATCGACTGGTCGATGTAGTCGACGATCACGCGACAGCTCTCTGCGGTGATCGTCAGTTCGCGCACCTTCTGTTGGGTGACGCGACTCGCCGTGAGCTGACCGATGCAGCCCGAAGGCGTCTGGATCGTTGCGGTCGCGTAGTTCGACTCGCGCGTGCCCGCGGCGTGGACCTTCTCGATCTCCTCGCCGAAGATCGAACAGAGGATGTCGAGATCGTGGATCATCAGGTCCATGACGGCGGTGTCGTCGATCTCCCGTTCGAGCGGGGGACCGAGCCGCCGTGCCTCGATCGCGATGATATCGAGATCGTCGAGAAGTCCCATCAGCGTCATCACCGCCGGGTTGAACCGCTCGATATGGCCGACCTGCAAAAGGATATTCCGTTGATCGGCGAACTCGATCAGCTCCCGGCCGTTATCGAGTTCATCGACGAACGGCTTTTCGATGAGAACGTGGACGCCCGCCGCGATACATTCGCGTGCGGTTTTGTAATGAAACTGTGTCGGGACGGCAATCGAAACGACATCGACGGATTCGAGTAGTTCATCCATCTCCAACGCAGCCGTTCCAAACGCATCCGCGACCGATCCGGCCTGTTCCATATTCACGTCGTGAATCCCAACGAGAGCGGTTTCGGGAAGCTCGCGATACACTCGAACGTGGTTCTGGCCCATGCTGCCGACGCCGATGACGCCCGCGCGGATCGGTGGCTGTTCGGACTGTTCAGACATGTGTTACCTCCGCATTCGCAACGGCATCAACGATTCGATCGATATCAGTAGTTGAGACGTTCGGATGAACCGGGATCGAGAGCGCCTCCTCGGTCGCGCGTTTTGCGTTCGGTACGTCGGCGCTGTACCCCTCGTAGGCGTCGAGTTCGTGGATACACGTCGGATAGTAGATCTTGCTTCCGACCTCGTCTTTTTCGAGCGTGCTCCGGAGCCCCTCGCGATCGTCGGCTCGGATCGTATACTGGTGATAGACGTGGGTTCGGTCCTCGGGAACCCTTGGAGTCTCGACGGTCGTGTCCGAAAGGCCCTCTGTGAGTCGTCGTGCGTTCTCTTTTCGGGTTTCGGTGAACTCGGGGAGACGATCGAGCTGGACGCGCCCGAGCGCCGCGGCGATGTTCGTAAGCCGGAGGTTGTGCCCCACGGTTGTGTGGGCGTACTGAGCGCTTCCATCCCGACCGTGGTTGATAAACTGTCTAATGCCCGCTTCGAGTTCGGGATCGTTCGTCGTCACCATCCCGCCCTCGCCGGTCGTCATGTTCTTCGTTGGATAAAACGAGAAACACGCGAGGTCGCCGAGCGATCCGACGGGAGTCCCTTCGACAGTTGCGCCGTGAGCCTGTGCGGCGTCCTCGATCAGCGCAACGTCGTACTCGTCTGCGAGTTCGGCGAATCGAGTCATATCGGCGGGTAGCCCGTAGAGATGGACGGGCATGATCGCCGCGACGTCTTCGCGCTCGCGGAGTATCGATTCGACGGCATCGGGATCGAGGTTGTAGGTTTCGGGATCGATATCGGCGAACACGGGGTTGCCACCGGCAAGCCGGATCGAGTTCCCGGTCGCAACGAACGAGAAGGGGGTCGTGATCACGGCGCCTCCGGCGATATCGAGGACTTCACAGGCTGCATGGAGGGCGGCGGTTCCGTTTGCGGTTGCGACGCCGTGATCGGCGTTACAGAACGCCGCGAACTCCTCTTCGAACTCGGTGACGACGTCGCCGCTTGCGATGTAGCCCGAGTCGAGGACGGCCGCGACAGCGTCCTGTTCGTCGCCGCCGATGTCAGGGTTCGCGATCGGGATCATCGACGCCCCTCGTGAGAGGATGAACCCCGGCTGGAGCCCGAAGGAAGGGAACGGTCGTGTTCCGCCGTCGGTGTACCGATCGGGGAGACAGCGTGGTGTGGTGTCATGCTCATGATTTGAACGACGCGGGCTAAAGCCCGCTCTCGCTTCATCATAACGGTAGTAGCGTCTTTGTTATAAACGTGTTAACCCTGCTGCGGCCTTCGACCGACGCGACGCGGGGATCGCTCGCGAAGGGAGCCGATGGCGACGGATAGGGTGTGCGTATTCGGACGGAACGGTCGCGGGGTTTTTCAAGACACCTCGCGTAGACGGACGAAATGAAAGCCCACCAGTGGACGGGGGACCTCCTTTTCGTCCTTCTGTTCAGCGCGCTCGCCGCGGTCGGTATTCTGGTGATGGAGATAACGATCACACCGATTCGCGTCGGGCTTGCCCTCCCGCTCGTTCTGTTACTACCCGGTTATGCCTTCGTCAGCGCACTGTTTCCGGACGCCCCCGCCGAGGACGGAACCGGGTTCGGAGCCATCGAACGGGTTGCCCTCTCGGTTGCACTGAGTCTCGCGATCGTCTCGATGATCGCCTACGCCGCGAACTTCACGCCCTACGGGATCACCCTCCTGCCGATCGCCGCGGCCGTCGTAGGGTGGACCGTTTTCTTTTCGCTGATCGCGCTCGTTCGACGCGCCAGAGCCGCCCCCGAGGATCGCTACGGGCTGACGAACAGCGTCGCCCTCGGCGTCGTTCCGAGTCTGTTCACGGTCAATCAGCGCCGGAGAGCCGGCGACAGCCGCGGGGCGTTCGAGCCGGAGAACGGACGCCACGTCCTGTTGAACGTCTTTCTGGTGTTTAGCTTGCTTACCCTGCTCGCCGGCGGCGCATATATGGCGTTTGCGGCGGGATCGCTCCCGGCCGAGGAGCCACACACCGAGCTGTACCTGCTTTCGGAAGACGACGATGGCGAGCTGACGACCACGGACCTGCCGACGGATCTGTCGGCAGGTGACACGGAGTCGATAACGGTCGGCATCGAGAATCACGAGGGCGAGACGGTGACGTACACGGCGGTTGTCTACCAGCAGGAAGTGACCTTGGGCGACGATGGACAGACGGTCGAGAGCGTCAACGATGAAGCGGAGCTTGATCGCTTCGAGACCACCGTTGAAGATGACGAGACCGACCAGATAGCGTACGACGCTGGACCGACAACCGACGAGGACGCCTACGTCTGGTTCCTCCTCTATCATGACGACGTACCCGAGGACCCCTCACCCGAGAACGCAGAGGAAACGACACGACTCGCGTTCACTAACGAGGAATGAGCGGGTTCCGTTTCCATTAATCCTTTTCGTAGCTGCCCCATCAGACGTCGGTCGATTCCGGCTCTGACTCCGGCTCCGTTGTCCGAAGCTCGACGATGTTCTCCCGACCGGTTCTGAGTTTGGTGATCGACCCCTCACGTTCGAGCTTCGAGACCAGCCGACTGACGGTCGCCTGTGACCACTCCGTCTGCGCGACGAGCTGTGACTGTTTCATCCGGCCGTCGTGCTCGCCCAAGAGCCGACAGACCTCCTCCTCTTTGGTTAGTGGCGGTCCCTCCTGTTCGGGTTCGGCCGTCGAAGACGTGGCGACCGGCGTCGATTCTGCAGGCAGGTCGGGATCGGCGGACCGATCTTCGTCCGGCATAGCAGGAGCCGGCTCGTCGGCGGCGTTGTACCGACGCATGAACTGCCAGCCGAGTGCGCCCCCACCCGCAACGAGCAGCACAATCACGACCAGCCCGCCGCCGACGTACACGTAGGGAAGATACGGGATCGTGGGATCGAGACCGAGACGGACCGCCGTCGCGTCACCGACCCCGTCGCCACTCGTGTCGGTCGCGAGTGGATCGCTTTCGTGGACACGGATCTCCTCCCAGTCGGTCAGCCCGTTGCCAGTCGTATCGGGGGTGGTGAAGTCGGTGCCGTAGCGGACCTCCTCCGCGTTGGTCAGTCTGTCGCCGGAGAGATCGCCATCCGGGTGGATAAGCGTGATCGGAGCGGTCTCGTACTGTATCATCTCACCGGCGTCGTTCTGGAGTTCGAGCGTGACCCAGACATCGCCTTCCGTCTCATCGAGCCACTCCTCGACCTCGAAGACGATCTCCTGTTCGCCGCCGGTGAGCGTCACGGACTCGCAGCCGAGATCGGAGAGGACCTCACCGTCGCTGTCGGTGGCCTCCCCACAGAGTGCGTACTCCTCGTCAGTCATCTCACCGCCGACGGTGACGGTGAACGCCACCCCCTCCGTCGACCAGACGTACGGTGGTCCGGGATGATCGAGGACGATCTCGTCCTGTTCATCGATGTAGCCATCACCGGAAACCGCCACCTCATGAATACCGAGGGTCTCGTTGTCGGCCGATGCGCCGCTCGCGGTGGCCGGATCATCCGCAATCGGAACCGCACCGACCAGACCTGGCAGACAGATCAGCAAAACGCCGAGTCCTGCAAGCAGTCCACAGAACGCACGCAAACCATCCATCATGTGTCTGTATAACATGAAGAGGGCGGGTCGTATGAGGGCGTTGACCGAATCATGGTCTCCGTCACCTACTATCGCCCACTGCTTAATGGCCTTTTTTATATGCTCCGAGTAGGTTATCGGACAAAACTATCTTTGTCAGTGCATATTCGGACGCAAACAGCCGCTTGTGGCGAAAACCGAACGAGCGGTCGAACGGGGATTAACGACTAATTTCGCTCAGTTTCAGTCACTTTCAGGGTCTTTCGGCCAGCTACATCGGGTTCAACGAGGGTCCGATATTTAGCAAACGTATAGTAAACCCCGTCCGAGCGATAGGGATCGACGGGGGAAAACCAATGCAGAAGAAACTCAGCAGACGGCGTTTCGTTGAAGCGGCAGGTGCAGTGAGCGTGTTCGCACTCGCAGGATGTACCGACGAAGGTGAAGAAGAGGATCCCGAGGAAGAGGATCCGGGCGCTGAAGAGGATCCCGCCGAGGAAGATCCCGCCGAAGACGATATGGACGACGAGGACGATCCTCTCGACGACGATGAGGACGACGACCTCGAAGACGAGGATGACGGACTCGAAGACGATGAAGACGACGAGGACGATCCTCTCGATGACGACGAGGATGACGACCTCGACGACGATGAAGACGACCCCCTCGACGATGACGAGGACGAGGATGACGGACTCGAAGACGATGAAGACGACGAGGACGATCCTCTCGATGACGATGAGGACGACGAAGACGAAGACGACACCCCGTAGAGTTCGGTACAACCGATCATCGCAGTTTTTTGCGTCGCCTGTTGTCGAGCGATAGCCATCAGCTGACGGTGTACTGTCGAACTGTAGCCAGCTAGTCAAGACCGCTACGGCCGCCGAGTGGACGTTGCAACATCGGTGTACAGCGAACAGAGCGAGTCGATCACGGTTTCTGGCGCGAAACGATCGAGCTGCCGTGAAGTTGCCTCGACGTACTCGGCGTACTCCCCACAGAGCGTCTCGAACGCGTCGGCAAGCGAATCCGGATCACCGGGCTGAAAGAGCGTACCGGCCGGGCCGACGATGTAGTCCATGCTCCCAACGTCCGCACTCACGATAGGAGTATGGGTCGCAAGCGCTTCGAGCATCACTCTCCCAAACGGTTCGTCGATAATGCCTGGATAGACGAACAGGTCCGAGGAGCGATAGAGATCGGGAAGGTCGCCGTGATCGACGTAGCCGAGCCACGTGATTGCGTCGCCAATCCCGAACTCGGTGGCGAGGTTCTTCAGATCGGATTCGAGTGGACCGCGACCGGCGATCTGTAGTTCGACCTCCTGTCCATCTTGGCGAAGCAATGCGAGTGCGCGAACGAGCGTCTCGACGCCTTTGATGTCCTGTAGCGCACCGACGTAGAGCGCCGAAATCGGCTCCGTGAGTTCGGTCGGTCCCTCGCGCGCCCGGTAGAACTCCTCGTCGTAGAAGTGTGGAACGACCGTCGTTCTCTCGGCGGGAAAGCCGAGATCCGCATAGTCCTCGCGGAGATGCGGCGAGAGCGCGTGATACGCCGTAATTTCGTTGGCGTGGGCCATCGAGGAGCGTACGAACGGAATCTGCCCCATCGAGACGTACCCCTGACGGAGTTCCGCCTCGAAACCCTGCCTGCGTTTCAGCGCGGTCGTCGGTACACAGGCCCCACATTTTAGCCGACCGGGACCAGAGCACTTTCGCTCGCCGTGATACAGCATGTCGGCCTTCGGACAGACGGGAAGGTAGGAGTTGAGCGTGAGGAGCGTCGGCACGTCGAGATCGGCGAGTACGGGAATAAACGCGGAGGAGTAGGAGTGAACGAGATCGTGACGTTCGAGCGCCGCACTCTCCTCGCGAAGTGCGTCCATTTTCGTAGAGATCGGATGCGGGAGCTTCGGGAGCGAGTCGTGCATCACGTACTCGACACGGTCTTGTGCGGGAAGCGTCGCTTTACTCGAATCCATCTGGGTCGAAACGTACACCGTCAGATCGTGATGGTGCGAGAGATGTTCGATGTAGATCGTCGAGCTGTGGGTTGCGCCGGTGCCGTCGCTTCCGGGACATTCCGCTGGAACGAACGCGACATCGAGGCGCTCAGACATGGTCGTCACTGGAATCGGGTCCGTTCATCGTTCGTGTTCGTTTCGCCGTGGCGTACCTTATTATCGGTATCGTAATCGACTACTCCCCTACGCGAACGAGTTCGACACAGAACACCGACCCCTCCGGATCGTTGTCCTCGACCCAGATCTCCCCGTTGTACTGCGTGACGAGTCGGTCGACCAGCGACAGCCCGATCCCCATCCCCGAACTCGTTTCTCCTTGCTCCCCTTTCGCGAAAATGCGCTCTTTGCGTCGATCGGGAATGCCGGGACCGTTGTCAGCAACCCGGAAGATCACCGTCTCGTCCGTGGGTTCGACGGACAGTCGGACGACCGGAACCTCGTTGTGGTTGTAGAAGATGGCGTTGCTGATGAGGTTGCCGACAACGGACGAAAGGAGATCGTTTGCGTGCACGCGCAGGCCAACCACCTCGCCCTCGAGCGCGAGATCGGTGTCCTGGTACAAGCTCTGGGCCTTTTCGATCTCGGTTGCGAGCACTCGGGAGAGAACAACGGGGTGCAGATCGACCTCGTCGCCGGTGACGGTCTCGACGATATCGCCGACGGTGCGAGTCAGCTGGAGGATGTGGTTGCTCGACTGGATGATCTCGTTGATCGCGTCCTGTCCACGGGGTTCGACGTGTTCGGTGACTTCGCGTGCGCGTCCGACGACGAGGCTGATGTCGTTTCTGATGTCGTGGCGGGTGAGCTGATTGAGAATGGCGAGTTCGCGCGTGCGCGTCCGAAGTTCGCGCTCGGTTTTCTTTCGTTCGATCGCGTACCGAATCGCCCGCGTGAGGATCTCGGGGGTCACGTCGTCTTTGACGAGGTAGTCCTGTGCACCGTGTGAGACGGCCTCCATCCCGAGGCTTGCTTCCGGCATCCCGGTGAGTACGATCACGGGGACCGTGTCGGTCCTTGTGAGGACGTGTTCGAGCGTATCGAGGCCAGTGCTATCGGGGAGTCGAAGATCCAACAGCAGCACGTCGGGATCGAGCTCCGAAAGCGCTTTCATCCCGGCTTCGAGCGAGGACTCGTGTACGAACACAAGCGGTGTCTCGCGTCGTTCGCGCAGCATCTCCTCGATCAGGCGAGCGTCACCGGGGTTGTCCTCGACGAGAAGGACCGATTCGAACGCGGAATCAGTGCTCATGGGTATCTATCGGTGGGAGCGTTACGGTCGAAAGCCAGAATGATTCGAGATGATCGACGAGCGAAACGTACTGGTCGATCGTCTGTGGCTTGGTGAGATACGCGTTCGCGTGAAGATCGTACATCCGGACGATGTCCTCTTTCGAGTCTGACGTAGTAAAAATATTGGTTGGTATTCTACGTAAAATACTATCGGACTTGATCACTGAAAGGACATCAGCGCCGTCCCGTTTGGGGAGATTGTAATCAAGGAGGACGAACGCCGGAACCGGAGTATCGGTGGTCGTGCCTCGACTGCGGAGATAGTCGAGCGCAGCGGCTCCGTCGGTGACAACGTCGAGTTCGATCGAGCTGTCCGCTTCCACGATCGCTTCGCGTGCGAGACGCACGTCGTGCGGATTGTCCTCGACGAGAAGGACGCGGTTGGTGTCCGGTCGCTCAGACGCCATTGCTGAGGATCGCTTGGAGCTGTTCGTCATCGGCCACATCCGCCGGATCATCGAGCTGTGTTTCAAGCTCCTCGAGACGCACCCTGAGGCGATCGTACTCGTCGCTCGAAGCGAGATCGCTATCCGACTTTTCTGCACGCAACAGGGATTCCTTCGCCGAGAGTGCAAGATACTCCCGCAGGGAATCGTCGTGCATCTCGCGGGCGAGTACGTCGGTAACCGTTTCTACGACCTCCTCGCGGAATCCGGGTTTTACGATGTAGGCATCGAAACCCATATCGACGATATCGAAGTCGGGTTCGACCGCTGAAAGCATCACTACCCCGCAGTCGAGGTTCCACTCGCGGATGCGCGCGAGCACGTCCTCACCGGAGATACCGGGCATCCGCCGGTCGAGCAGGACGAGATCCACCGATTCATCGAGCTGTCGAAGGCCTCCTCGCCGTCGTAGGCCTGTCTAACAGTATGATTGGTTTCGAGCCAGCTCGCGTGCATGTTGACCAGCCGAGGGTCGTCATCGACGATCAGCACCACGGGATCGGGATCAGGATCGAGATGCTGATCGCCCCATGCAGCGAGCGCTTCGAGTGCGGTCTGAAGCTCGCGACCGGTGTCGGTCAGTTCGTACTCGACCCGTAACGGTGATTCACTCACCACCGTCCGACGAAGGAGTTCATTTCCGGTGAGATCCTCCAATCCGTCGGTGAGGACTTTCGCGGAGATGCCCTCGATTCGTTCCTTGAGTTCGTTGAACCGCAGCGGTCCCTCTTCTGTGAGCCGGTGGATGATCACCGGATGCCACTTCTTCGATATCAGGTCGACGGTATCGACGACCCGTTGTGCCCGGTCAGTGTTGGTAGTCACCGTCTGTCGCCTACGTATCGCTACGCACTCCTCCGTAATTTACTATACGATTTCTAGAAAAAATATAGTTAACTAAAATACAATACTAAGAGACGTCGATCGTTAGCTAAAGATCGAGCGGAAGAAGGCGATGATCCGGTCGAAGATACCCATCGATTCCTCTTCCTCGTCGTCTCCGTCCTGTTCGCCGTTTTCCACTCCGTCCTCGTCGCCATTTTCGTCAGCCGTGCGGTCGGGTGCGTCGACGACGCCGAAGATATCGAGCGCCTCCTGGACGGTAACGACCTCGATGTCTCGCTCGCTTGCCTGCTCGAGGACGAAATCGATCCGGTCGGTCGTCATCGTATCGTACTGGCTGTGACCGGCGAGAATTCCATAATCGGGTTCGTTCGCAACGTTATCGAGGAACTGCTCGATATCGTCGTCGTCCATATGATCGGTCTCCATATACCGCCGGGAAAGCCCGTGAGGATCGGGATCGTGCTCGGGATTGAGGCCCCCTGCTCCGTCGCGCCGCGGGGCCGAGTCGTAGTACTCGGGAACGATGTCGCCAACGAGACCATCGGCACGTTCGTAGGTGTAGATCCAGCCGGTGACCTGTCCTTCGCCGACCATCTCTTCGAGCTGGGATTGTGAGTCCGCGACGATCTCCTCGGTGAACTCGTCGGTGTATCGGACGCGCGTGGTGTACGCCGCAGTAAAGCTCTCGCCGATCGGCTCTTCGAGTTCGATGTACTGGCCGGTGTCGTCCTCGCCGTTGCCGGCGACGGTCGCTTCGGCTTCGTTGCCATCCTCGTCGAAGATCACGAGGGGGTCGCCCTCGAATCGGCCCTGCGTGTTCGTATCGGCGTAGATCTGCGTGTCGCCTTCCTCGATGTCTTCGGCGATGGGGACCTCGCCCAGCGCGCGGTGGTCGATCGTGTGTGACATGACCTCCCACCCAGCGTCGTACATCTCTTGGAGATGGCCGGTCGAAAGCCACTCCTCCGAGGAGTTCATCAGCCCCGGACAGGCTGCGGTACAACCGGGTGCGCCGTACTCCTCGTGGACCTGAAACATCTCGAAGTCCTCGATCGGGCCATCGTCGTAGATGATCGAGAGATAGCCCGCGGGTTCGTCCGTTTCCTCATCTTCGTCCTGTGCAAGCGCGGTTCCGGAAAGGAGACCGGACGCCCCGACCGCGGCCGCTCCAGCACCGAGCGCTCGCATGAACGAGCGACGACCCGAACGACCGCCGGTAGTAGGTGTCATTACCCGTAGTATCGGGTCCTATGGTTTAATTATACATCGAATAAATTATGTTAGTGACTGTCAGGCAGTCGGATCGATTGTACTCAGAATTCATCATGTCGACATCGCAAAATCAGCCTTCTCCGCCCCGTGAAGACGTTCTTTTGACAGTCAGATAATCTATCTATGCTAAATGAATATACTTTGATATACCGTTGAGTCTATCCTCATTCCGAAACAGTTACTATCAATGTCTGGAGAGACAGAAACGAAATGCGACCCAATGACCACGAAGAGCGCAGTTCTGTCAGCAGACGCGGCTATCTCGGAACGATCGGCGGACTGGCGGCGACACCGTTTCTCGGCTCGATCGTAAGCGCAAACGATGCGGACGTCATCACCATCGTGGGCGATGGAGCAACCGCACAGTACGAGTTCAGCGTCTCCGGCGACGTAGAGAAATCGACCGCCTATGATGGAACGATCAACGCGTTCGATTCTATCGATGGATCGACGGTAACGGGACGGACGACCGCCGAACCCGACTCGTTCGCCTTCACCGGCGAGATCTCCGATTTCGAGGCAAGCGCACCCGTCGTCGTCACGATCAACGGTGAACCGGCCGACCTCGCAAACAGCGACACGGAATCGGACGAAGAAGCCGACACCGACAGTACCACTGACACCAGCGTTGACGAGTCATCATACGCGAACGTCGTCAATATCGTCGAGGTGGGGGCGGACAACACGGGTAGCGAGTCAATCCTCTCCGTTCTGAATCAAGTCGGAGACGACAACACGCTCGTGAAGTTCCCCGCGGGAGAGTACCTGATCGACGGGCAGTTCCGGATCGCGAACTACTCGCAGTTCGGGATGGTCGGGGACGACGCGACGATCAACATCGCCCCAACCGACGGATACACGTTCAAACTCGGGACGCACCAGTACCCGACGGGCGATCTCCACGTCGAAGGCTTCACCATCGACATTTCGGGGAACAACACGGGCGGCCGGACGTTCGAACTACAGGCCGCAGACAGCCTCTATGCGGGCAACATCACGTTCAACGGCAAACACGACACAGCCAGCAAGGGACCGATACTCGCCGGAATGCAGACGGGCGGCGGCGAGGGTCTCGTCGAAAACGTCGATCTCTCGGACGGTGGCGAGGAGGTTTCCGGCGGGCGAGGGGGAACGGGCCTGCTCGTTAGCAACTACCATCAGGGAACGCTCACCCTCCGAGATATCACTGTTGGACCGTTCCCCGACAACGGTATCTACTGCTCGAACGGCGACAGCAGCGCCAACGGCTCCGTTCACGTCGAGGGTGGTCGTTTCATCAACACGAACGTCGCGGGCGTGCGTCTCGCTGGCGACGGCAGCTCCATCGACGGTGCGTCGTTCGTCTACGACGAGAACATCTCCGGGTTCGGCGGCCAGCGTCCGATTCGGCTGGACGACGGGGCGAACCTCGAGGTCGAAAACGTCGACATCGAGATGAGCATCAACCAGACCGAAGCGATCCGAGTAATGCCCGGCGTCGATTCGGCAAGCATCAGCAACGTCGATATGGATCTCACCAGTCAGGTCCGTGACGGCGTCTCCGTGACCGGCGGCGCGGGTCCGGTCGAAACGAGCGGACTAACCGTGAACGGGAACGGCCGCTACGACGTGTTCGAGTACTGAGTCCTGAGCGATCTCGAAACGTCGCTGTTTTTTTCGACATCCGTGCTTCGTGCGCAGTCACAACGCGCGAGGGACGAACGAACGGGGTTAGTCGTAGAGCAACACTTCGAGCTCTTTGCTCTCTTCCATATCGAACACCATCGCCAGTAGCATAAACAGCCAGCCAAGTGCGAACAGTACGAGCGAGGTTCCTCGGGACGTGCCCTGTCGATCGAGCGCGGATTTGAGCGCCGAAAACAGTCCCACACCCGCCGTTGCCGCACCGAGGTAGTAGAACAACGCGAGCGGGTGAAAGTCCCGGATCAGGTACTTTACGCGGAGTCGCCAGAGGAAATCCTTGAGGAGGAGTCCCGACACCTTCGGGATGTACGTCTTGTAGTCGATGTCGCTTTCTTCATCCTTGTAGACCGCGCGGCGTTTTACGTCCGCGACGCGCATGTTTTTCGCGTTCAGTCGGACGAGGAGATCGTTGCAGTAGCCGTAATCCTCGTACATCTCCTCGATACCGACGGTAGAAAGCGCCTCATAGGAGATTGCAGTCGAGCCGTTCTGGGGGTCCATGATCTTCCAGTAGCCGCTTGCGATCTTCGTGATCAGCGTCAGCGTGAAGTTGCCCACCTGACGAAACAGCGGCATATCGCGGCGTTCGGCTCCGAGTAGACGGTTGCCCTTCGAGTATTCGGCTTTGCCTTCGGCGACGGGTCTGACGATCCGTTCGACGATGTCGGGTTCGGTCTGGCCGTCGCCCGCGATAACGGTTGTCACTTCCATCTCGTCGTCGAGCGCGTTGAGGTAGCCGGTTTTTATCGCCCCACCGACACCTTTGTTTTCGGCGTGACGGATCGGAACGACACGGTCGAGGGTGGTTTCGCCCTCCTCGTTTACGGCTTCGGCTTTGCGCTGGATCTCGCCCCAGGTGTCGTCGGTCGAGCAGTCGTCGATGACGTACGCACGGTCGATAAACTTGGGTAAGGTTTCAAGCACTTCGCCGATGAACGGCTCTTCGTTGTACGCCGGAATTACGGCAGCGATCGTCTTGTCGTTATACATGGATATAGCAGGCTCTCCGTCGATAGCTCTCCCATCACGACTTTATTATGCAGCGACTATCGCACACAGCGGTGCGATTTTCTTCCGGCCGTGATCGGAGCGCTCGACTCGACACCGGTCGTTAGCGTCGGGATAATAAAATACCCCGCGAAACCATTACGAGTGGAAACTACGTGACGCTCAGCTCAACCGAGATCGCTTCGTTTGTCGATGGCGAACACACGGGTCCCGAAACCACGGTTTCCGGTGTCGAGGCGCTCGACGCCGCTGACTCGGACGAGTTCGCGTTCTGCATCTATACGGATCCCACGTACGTGCGCACGTCCGACGCGGGGGTGATCGTCTGCCCGCCGGAGATGAAACCGGTCGAAGGGCGGACGCTCGTCCGCGTGGCCGAACCGAAGCTCGCGTTCGTAAAGATCGCAAACGAGTACTTCGTCGAACCGATCGAGGAGACGCAAATTCATCCGACGGCGGTCGTCGAGCCGGAGGCGGTTATCGGGGACCGAACCGTAATCGGACCGGGAGCATACGTTGCATCCTGTGTCGAGATCGGGAACGACTGTACGATTCGAGCAGGAGCCGTCCTCGGGAGCGAGGGCTTTGGCTTCGCGCGGGAGTCGGACGGTCGACTACACCGGCAGATACATCAGGGCTGCGTGATAATTGGGGACAACGTAGAGATCGGCCCGAACAGCTCGGTTGACCGCGCCGTCTTCGGCAAAACGGTCGTCGAAGACGGTGCGAAGCTGAGTGGGCAGGTGCATCTCGCCCACCAGGTCCGTATTGGTCGGGATACCACCGTCGCGTACGGGTCGGGATTCGCAGGTGGCGCAACCGTCGGTGAGCGCGTAACGATCCATCCGCACGTCTCCGTCGCAACTGATGTCACGATCGGCGACGATGCCGAAATCGGCATGAACGCCGGCGTTCTTTCCGGCGTTCCCGACGGGACGACGGTTGTCGGCACACCTGCACGATCCATCTCAGAGCAATGAACCTACGAAGCCCCTCCAAACAGCCGCCTGCGGGACCGGTCGAGTTCACGTTCGACTGGTACGAACGGTTTCTCAACGAACTCCTCGATACGGGGTACAGCCCCGCTGGCTACGACAGTTCGCTCGGAGCTGGGGAGGTAATCGTTCGTCACGATATCGACTTCTCGCCGCGAAAGGCCCTCGAAATGGGGCGGATCGAGAGCGATCTCGGTATCGAAGCGACCTATTTCGTTCTGCTCACCTGCCCGTTGTACAACGTTTTTTACAAGCCGATCCGGGAGATGCTTCGCGAGCTCCAGTCGATGGGTCACACCATCGGTGTGCATTTCAGCACTCATCAGTACTGGAACGGGGAAGCAAAAACGGAAGCGGTGACGGAACGCGTCCGGG
>JADFQH010000252.1 GCA_022561895.1 Methanobacteriota archaeon
GGCGCCTTACCTGCCGCCAAACCAGCTGGAAATCAGGTGGCGGGCACATTGGCGCTGCTACTGATATTATCTTTCCTCATCCTCAACTGCCAGGCGGGATGTGCGACAAGTTCAGGGCCGGATGAGAGATTCCTGGCCCGGAGGTACGTCGGGGCTGCGGGCGATACCCTCCCGTACCGGATTTTCATCCCCGATCAGTACGACCCTGAGGCGGTCGAAAACCGGGTGTTCGACTACTGGCAGGAGGTCGACGCCTATGAGAAAACGAAGGAAGCCTTCGCCGACGAGGAGACGTTTTTCTTCGTCGACGGGCCGCCATATACCTCCGGTGCGGCCCATATGGGCACGACGTGGAACAAGACCCTGAAAGACGCCTACATCCGCCAGATCCGGATGAGTGGGCATAACGTGACCGATCGACCGGGCTACGACATGCACGGGCTGCCGATCGAAACGAAGGTCGAGGAGCGCCTGGGCTTCGAGAACAAAAAGGACATCGAGGAGTTCGGGATGGAGGCGTTCATCTCCGAGTGTCAGTCCTTTGCGAACGAGCAGCTCGAAGGACTACAGGACGATTTTCGCTCATTCGGCGTCTGGATGGACTGGGAAAATCCCTACAAAACGGTCTCACCGGAGTATATGGAGGCCGCATGGTGGGGCTTCTCGCAGGTCGCAGAACGTGGGTTGGTCGATCAAGGGAAACGTTCGATCTCGCAGTGTCCCCGGTGTGAAACCGCCATTGCGAACAACGAAGTCGAGTACGAGGACCGCGAGGACCCCACCGTCTACGTTGCCTTTCCCTTATCCGATCGTGAGGGCAGTCTCGTCATCTACACGACGACGCCGTGGACGATCCCCGCAAACGAGTTCGTCGCGGTTCACGAGGAGCTGACCTACCAGAAGGTTCGGGCAACGAAAGAAGGCAAAGAGGAGGTCTTCTACATCGCGGAGGGCTGTGTCGAGAACGTCCTCCAGAAAGGTCGCTACGAGGACTACGAGATCCTCGAATCGGTTTCGGGTTCCGAGATGCTCGACTGGGAGTACGAACACCCACTCGCCGATGAAGTTCCCGACAACCCCGACACCGAGGGGACCCGGCAGGTGTATCACGCTGATTACGTCGAGGCCGAGGATACTGGTTTGGTGCACTCCGCGCCGGGCCACGGTGAGGTGGATTTCGAGCGCGGAACCGAACTCGGACTACCTGTCTTCTGTCCGATCGGCGCCGACGGCGTGTATACTACTGAGGGTGGCAAGTACGAAAGCCAGTTCGTCAAAGACGCAGATGAAAAGATCACGGCCGATCTCGATGCGAAGGGATTGCTCGTTGCCTCGGGAACCCTTTCTCACTCGTATGGCCACTGCTGGCGGTGTGATACGCCCGTTTTGCAGATGGCGACCGACCAGTGGTTCATCACGATCACCGACATCAAAGACGAGCTACTGAGGAATATCGAGGACAGCGAGTGGCATCCACAGTGGGCACGCGACAACAGATTCAGGGACTTCGTCGAGAACGCCCCGGACTGGAACGTCTCCAGACAACGGTACTGGGGGGTTCCGATCCCGATCTGGACTCCGGAGAACTGGTCCGGCGGGATGGACGAGGTGATCGTGATCGGGGATCGCGAGGAACTCGCCGAGCGGGTCGATCAGGAGATAGATTCTACTACTGTTGACCTCCACCGGCCCACAGTGGACGAGCTGACGATCACCGACGACGGGACGACCTACGAGCGCGTGCCCGACGTGTTCGATGTTTGGCTCGATTCTTCAGTAGCTTCGTGGGGCACCCTCGACTATCCGGGCGACCAGGAGAAGTTCGAGGAGCTCTGGCCCGCCGACCTCATCATGGAGGCTCACGACCAGACTCGTGGGTGGTTCTGGTCTCAATTAGGTATGGGCACTGCGGCGATAGGGGAAACCCCCTACGACGAGGTGTTGATGCACGGGTTTGCCAACGACAACGAGGGCAAGAAGATGTCAAAATCCGTGGGTAATGTCGTCCAACCCCACGAGGCGATCCAGAAACACGGCTCGGATGCGATGCGCTGCTTTTTGCTCTCGGTCAACCCGCAGGGCGAGGATATGCGCTTTTCGTGGGACGAGATGGCAACGATGGAGCGCAACCTGAACATCCTCTGGAACGTCTTTCGGTTCCCGCTGCCGTATATGCGGATGGACGGGTTCGACCCCACGGAGACGGATCTCGACGCCGCCGAATCCGGTCTTGAACTCGCAGATAAGTGGATCCTCGCGCGTCTCCAAACAGTCATCGATGAGATGACCGAAGCGTGGGACGACTTCCGGCAGGACCAGGCGCTCGACTCCCTCCTGAAATTCGTCGTCGAGGACGTCTCTCGATTCTACATCCAAGTCGTCCGCAAGCGGATGTGGGACGAAGAGGACAGTCCTTCGAAAATGGCAGCCTACGCAACCCTCTATCACGTCCTCCAGCGGATCTGTGCGTTGCTCGCGCCGTACGCCCCGTTCATCACCGAGGAGATCCACGGCGCGCTGACCGACGAATCCGCACCTGACAGCGTTCATATGCTCTCTTGGCCCGAGGCTGATGAACGGTGGGCCGACGAGCAGTTAGAAACGGATATCGAACTCGTGCGCGCGGTCGAGGAGGCGGGATCGAACGCCCGTCAGCAAGCAGAACGCAAACTTCGCTGGCCCGTCTTACGTGTCGTGGTTGCGGCGGGCGATGACCGGCTCGCCGAAGCCGTTGGCCGCCAGCAGGCGCTCTTAGAGGGGCGGCTCAACGCCCGCGAAGTGCGCGTCATCGTCCCCGATGAGCGCTTCGGGGAACTCTCTTACAGCGCAAAAGCCGATATGAGCGTCTTGGGTCCAACATTCGGCGATCGCGCGGGCGAGGTCATGGGCGCGCTCAACGAAGCTCGGATCGACGATCCTTCTTTGGGGGCGCTCGAAGCAGCCGTTTCAACGGAACTGGGCGAGGAGGTCTCGCTCACCGAGGAGATGGTCGAGTTCACGGAGGAAACTCCCGAGGAAATCTCGGGATCGCGGATCACCATCGAGGGCGATGGGTTGGGAGTCGTCTACGTCGACACTGCATTGACTGACGGGATTGAGAGCGAAGGCTACGCCCGCGAGGTCGTCCGACGAGTCCAAGAGATGCGAAAGGAACTCGATCTCCCCATCGACGCGCGGATCCGCCTCGATCTCGAGATCACCGATTCGCGCGTCGCGAATCTCGTAGGCGAGCACGAGGGACTCATCAGCGAGGAGGTCCGGGCCGACGAATTCGGAGCGGTTGACGACGGCTATCGGCGCGAGTGGGAGGTCGAGGGCGTCGAGATGGAGATCGGGATCGAGGCGCTCGCCGAGTCGTCAGCCTGATCAGGGCGGGTTGTCCGGGTCGTTCAGTATCGAGGAATCATCTTTTCCGAGCGCGTCCCGCCAGCGCTGAACGACAGCGAGTACAACGAGTTCCGGCCGTTCGACCTCGATGCACGAGGGGACGGCCGCCTTCGAGTGCACGTTCGGCGGGCGATGAAAGTGTTTTTCTGGTGAGTGTGGATTGGGATGGCGATCGAACCGATAGTCGAGATCGGGTTCAGTGTAGTGAATCGAGTAGTAGTCGTACTCGCTCCACCGGATGTCGAATCGTCCGATCGATCCGAACCCTGTTTCGAGGTGAACGCGAAGCACCGTCGGCGCGATCGGATCGTCGAACCCGGCTTCGTTGACGAGCGGTTCGGTCTCACAGAAGAGCGTTCGGATAGGTGTCAGCGCGGTCGAGTCAATCGGCCCGAACGCATTCGAGAGTTCATCGCGAACGCTCATGCCTCGATGCGATCTGCGGCCCGACCGAACGAGAGCGCCGCCTGTGCGAGCGCGAGATGGCGTTCTTTCGTCTGCCATTCCGAGAGATCCATCCATGCCTCGACAGAGTCTCCCGGTTCGAGCTGTATCGCGAGCTCTTCTGCATCCTCGACGTCGTATCGCTCACGAAACGTTTCGATGTCGCCTCGCATTCGTTGGATTCCATCGACCAGCGTCTCCCGAGACTGCTCTCGACGCAGCTCGCTGATTCGGTCGATGACGTGTGTGTTCGCGTCTCGCTTATATCGCGTCGTGCGTCCGTCCCGAACGGTGACGGCTCGGTTGAGATCAACAAGCCGAACAAGATGCTTGCGGGCCGTCTTCTCACTGACGAACGCTGATTCTGCGATCTCCGCTGCGGATCTCCTCTCCCGCGTTCGTTCGAGTATCGTCCGCACTCGGTCGAACCCATCCGTTCTCCGTTTCCATTCCTCAATCGCCCGTTCGTTTACGTCCATACTTGCTATTCGCGCCAAAAGTATATAATTCCTCCAGATGAGTTTATTTCCTTCGTAACGCCTCTGCGATCACGGGCGCGACGCTGACGGCGCTTTCGGCGCGCTCGATCGTATCCGTCCCGTAGACTGCCTCGACACCCGCGCGTGCGAGTTTCGTTCTCGCATTGGCTGCGAGCATTGCACTCCTTTGGTGGGGAACGTCCCGGTATGGCTTGGTTCTTGTGACGGGCTCCTTTGTGATCGCGTCGCTCATAAAGAGCATCGTAATACTGTATACTGCCCAACGCAATCATCGGATCCCATTTTCGATGCTTGGCGTGTGTTCGGCCA
>JADFQH010000009.1 GCA_022561895.1 Methanobacteriota archaeon
AGAACGCTCGGCGGATGCTCGGCGGGAATTCGACGTGCCAGCCGGTCAACGAGCCGGTCGAAGTCGACCAATCCGAAGCGCTCGACCAGCTGGGCGGGCCGACCCTGTCCGAGACCCAACTCACTCGCCGGGATCCTGATCTCGCGGCCCGCATCCAGAACGAACCCCTCGTCGTCCCACGAGTTCAGGGTTCCCACGTAGCTCTCGCCGTCGGTGAACTCACCGGTGATCTCGCCCCACTCTTCCTTGAGAGCGTTGCGGGCAACGACGCTGTCTTCCCCCTCGACGCTGACGGTCGGGAAGTCATCGTGGCGCACACCCACGTTCCACTCGACATCGAGATCCCCAATGGTATTGCTGACGAGCGAGGATAGCCCATCGAGCGCTTGCTTGCGCGACTGACCGTGGACGGTCACTTTGGTTGCGAGAACGACCATTAGGCCTCGACTTCGACTTCGACGTTTAACTCCCTCTGTAGCTCCGCGATCCGGCGCTCCATCGCCTCGACGAGCATCGCGTTGTCCATCGATTCGAGCGGCGAGCCACACTCGGGGCACTCGAAGCCGAAGTCCATCGCCTCGCCGAACTCGAAGCGGATCGAACAGATCTCACAGAGGTAGAACTCGTGATTTCGTTCGTACTCCTCGCGTTCGTCAAGCGCGTCGAGCAGCCGGTCCATCTCTTCTGCCAGATTCTCGGGAATGTTCTCGTACTCGAAGGTCCAGAGATACGTCAGCCAGCCCGAATCCTCGTCGCGAAGCCGGCGATAGGTGGCGAGATCGTTCTCGTAGAGGATAAAAAGCGCCCGGCGCACGTCATTGAGTTCGAGGTCGAGCGTTTCCGCGAGCTCCTCGTCCGTCACTTCCCCGTCCGGCGGCGCAGCGGCGACCGGCATTCCTTTCGGACCCACCAGCTCGTGTAAATATTTCTGGATCACGGGGTCCTCGAGGAGATCCTCAAAAGCCATTACCACCACTTACGTCGTTCGGCGGTTAAGTCTTTTGAGCGACCGCGAGCGCCGAAATCGCTATGGCAGTTGTCGGAGAACAACGATACATGAGCGAGTTCCTCGATGCACTTCGCGAGGAGGTGGACCCGGAGGCGACTCTCGCAATCGTCGTCGTCCTTGGTATGGTTGTGGTGTTTACCGACGTCTCGTGGTCGATCTTCATCGCCGCCGGTATTGCGTTCGGTGCGACAACTGCTATCAGCGCTTCCGAAGTACTTCCTGGTGCAAAAGGCCGTGCTCTGAGTGCGGCCCTCTTTGCCTTCGGGACGCTCTGGGGGCTATGGCTCACGCTCGCGGAATCGTCCTACATAATGGGAGGGGTCACCGTCGTCGTAGGTTGGTTCGCCCTCGATGCGCTCTACGACACGGTCCACGGGATCGAGCGCACCGAACCACAGCAAAGCGAGATTGACGGGATGAGTTACGGCGAAGCGAACCGCGCGATATATCGCGCCGGGCAAGTCCAACAAACCCTTCGAAAATCCTCGACCTCGCTTTCGGCCGCGGAACTCGCCGCTCGGACGGATCTTTCGGAAAGCGAGGTCCGCGAGGCGCTCTCGGTCCTCGACGAGGCGGTCCTCGAACACCGCGAGCGCTACGAGCTCAACGAAGACCAACCCGGACTGATCCGATCCGCTTTGGGGCAGTTTGTACGCCCCTTTTCGCTGTTCACCCCGAGTCGATAACCGAGTTCGTCCGTACTGACCGAACGTTTATTATTCGAGCACGGCCTTCTAATTATCAATGGCGAGTGCGAGCCGAGACCGTCGATCCGAAGGCATCGAGTTCATCCACGAAGACGACGGGTCGATCACAGCGAGGGATATCGAGACGGGACTGGCCCGTGGCGGTGACACTCGAGCGGCCGCACTCTCACAACTGGCAGAGGTTCTCGCGCTCGCGGAGAACGACGACGAACCGATCGAGGACCCCGACGAGTTTCTGCGCACACACGATATCGAGCCAACAGCCGACGTCGAGACGCCGCCGTGGGAGTAGATGGTCCGGACGACGTTTTCGGGCCAAGAGATCGTTTCGGTCCTCACAGGATTCGGCTACATCCCGCAGTCTCACAAGGGTAGCCACGTCAGACTTCGGTATGAAAACCCCGATACAGGCGAAGTTCGTCTCGTCGATGTTCCGCTACACGACGAGGTTGCTATCGGAACGCTCCACTCTATCGCCGACCAGTGTGGAGCAGAAGAGTTTCATAACTGGTGTCGGTGGATCGACGCCCATTCTTGACATCGTCACTCATCGCAGTCGGTAGGCTCGACCCGCTTTCCCGTTTCCATCGGGACAACCCGCCGATCCGCGTTTTCCCATTCGCGATCCAGCTCCCGTCCGCAGAACAGTCGGTCGAGGAAGACCGCCAACCCGGCGACCTCCGAATGTGGTTGATTGGTGACGCCGACGTTCCAGTCGGCGTGTTCGTAGATCTCGAAGGGGACTTTTTCGCCGCCGACGATGACCAAGAGAGAGCCCTCGCGGTGGGCGGTGCGGATTCCCTCCTCGACATCTTGAACGCGCTCGCCGTACATCGTCAGGTGGACGATTTTCCCGTTCCAGTCCCGGATGAGTGCGTTCTGCGATCCAGAGCATTCGACCGAGAAAGGGCCACCGAAACGAGCGGTGATATCCTCGACGGTTTCGGCTGACTGCCCTGCGTTGTCGGGGAAGATCACCCGGTCCGCACCGAGTGCGCGCGCCGTGAGTCCGACGTGGGTCGTCATGCGCTCGTCGCGACCCGGCCGATGACCCAATCGACAAACGACCACCTCGGATTCCTTTTGCATATCCTCGTTCGAGCCGGTAGCCGGTAGGGGGTTTCGGTTCGGTTTTTACCCCCTGGTCACGAAAGAGGGGGTAATGAGCCGGCTTGAGCGCCTCGGCAAGTATATTCAAAAAAACCGTTCAGGTATGTTCACCGATCTGGTCTTCGCGATCGTCTGGGTCACGCTCGTCAACGTGATCTTCGCGGTCGTCGACGGGCCACAGTGGGCCTACTACATGTTCATGCTCGCGGGGATCGTCGCCTACTTCGGACTGGTCTGGAGCCTCGAAATGGCAAAAGAAGCCGAGTGAGACTACTCTTCGCGGCTATCGACGACCATGACGGGCCGACGGCTCGTCCTGAGAACGCGCTCTGCAACGCTTCCGAGCAGCATTCTGCGGACACCGCCGCGACCGTGTGACCCCATTACGATGAGGTCGATATCGTTATCGTCGGCGTAGTTGGTGATCACCGAATGGGGTTTCCCGGCCCCGACGTGCTCGACGATCGAGATACCCTGCTCTTTGCCCTGTGTTGCGACGCGGTTCGTCGCCGCCTCTGCTTTCTCACCGAGCTCTTCCATATCGCCGAACTGGCCGGATTCGATCCGGTCGACCTGTTCTGTCCCAAGACTCAGATCCATCGAATCCGTATCGACGACGTAGATCGTGTGGACCGTCGCGTCGTACTTCTCGGCGAGGTCGAGCGCGTGGTCGACCGCGAGCTCTGCGACCTCACTTCCGTCAGTCGGAACGAGAATCGTGTCGTACATGGCTCAGTTCTTCCCCTCTTCGCCGCCGTCCGTTGCGACGACATCCTCTGCACTTTCCATCTGTTCCATCGGTCGCGGGCTGTGACACTGACGAACCAGTCGTTTTACGTCCTCCGGCGGGTCGTCGGTCACGAGCGAGACGCCGATGATGATGAGGAAGGCGGTCGGGACCACTACCAACGAGGAGCCGATCGCAGGCACCGCAGCTTCGAGCGCAGGAACGAACGCTTCCGCCTCCGATCCAACCGCTGCGGGACCGAAGCTGTTGACGATCGTCACGATCGAGACGAACAGGCCAAAGGTCATCCCGGCGAGTGCGCCCTCACGGGTGGTGTGCTCCCACCAGAGACCGAGGAAGAACACCGGAAACATCACGTTGCCCGCAATCGCGAACGCGGCGGCGACCAGCGCGGCGATGAGACCGATGTCGATAACGCCGGTGATCGTCACCAGAATCCCGAGTACGACGATGGTGGCTCGGCCGACGAGGAGCTGTTCGCGCTGGGTTGCGTCTTCTTTGTAGAGATTCGTGTAGATGTCGTGTGCGGCCGCCGACGATCCCGAGATAAAGAGTCCAGCAGTCGTCGCCAGCGCAGCGGCGATCGCACCCGCGGCGACGAGACCAACAAGCCATTCGGGAAGACCGGCCAGCTGTGCGGTCAGCACAACGACGACGTCGCCTTGGTCGCCGCTAAAGGGGAATTCGAGTCCCTCCGATCCTTCGAAGAGAATCGTCCCGAACGCGGCGTAGGCGGCGGTACCCCAGTAGAGCAAGCAGATAAAGAAGAGACCCCAGACACACGACCAGCGGGCCGTTCGTTCGCTGTCGACCGTGTAGAATCGCACCAGAACGTGTGGTAGCCCACAGGTCCCGACGATCAGGGTAAACGCCAGTGCGACCCACTGATAGTAGCTCGCGTTGGCGAACGGCTCGGTGAACTCGGCGGCGATCATATCGGAGACAAGCGCGGCTTCAGTACCGAACTCGAGATACGGCAGTGCGGTGGAAAAGCCCTGTGTCCAGCCGACTGCATACAGACCTCCGAGGAACGCCCCGATGAGGATAACGTACTGGATCGCCATGTTCTTCGTCGTGCCCAGCATGCCCGAGAGCGCGACGTAGACGATGGTGATGCTCATGAGCAACGCCACGCCGACCTCGAAGCTGGTTCCGAAGACGTACATCGACATCAGCCCCATGCCGCGGGCCTGACTGACCGCGTAGACGTACGCGATGACGATCGTCGTCACCGCCGCGATTGCACGGCCGGTATCGGAGTAAAACCGATCGGCGACGAAGTCCGGCGCGGTGTACTTTCCGAACCGGCGGAACTGTGCGGCCAGAAAGATGAGCAGGATGAAGTAGCCCGTCGTCCATCCGACGAGGTACGCCAGCCCGAAATACCCCGAGAGGGCAATCGTCGCAGCCACGCCCAAGTACGATGCTGCACTCATCCAGTTCGCACCGATCGCCATCCCGTTTTCGATGTTTCCGATTCCCCGGCCCGCAACCCAGAGATCTTCGACATCCGCTACCCGGAAGAACAAGCCAACGCCGAGAAACAGCGCCAGCATGAGGAAAACGGTAATCGCCGGAACGATCTTGAATCCGATATCGAGTCCTTCCGGAACGATCTGTATCGGTACGTTCGAAATCATTCGGCTTCACCTCCGTTGGAGGTCTCCGCCGACGAGGGCCGCGAAACGTCGTTTCGCTCACCTCCGTCGGCAGCGGCGGCCGACTCCTCGCTAGCCGCCTCAGGCTCGGGTTCATTGTGTTCGATACCGTACTTTTCATCGAGTCTGTCGCGCTGGTAAGCGTACAGCACCGCGAGCAGCAGTGCACCGAGCGGCGTTCCGATCGCAGTCATCATAAAGAGCGCCGGTGTTCCTGCGATTCGGGCGGCGTCGGCAGCTCCAGGCGCGATAGCCGCCACTGTCACCGGCCCGAAGACAAGGAGCAGCCAGATAGCGAACGTCCCCCACATGACCTTGAGGTTGTCCCGCATGAACGGGGTTGTTGGTTTGAAAACGTTGACCTCCTGATTGAGATAGTCAACCTCTGCCTCCCGTTCGGCAGCGCTTCGATCCGTCTGTGTTTCCGTTTCTGTTGCCATATGTCGTGTATTGTTAATCGTGTTGATTTTGTTGGTGCGCAGCCCCGATTCGAATCGACGAATCGGGAAAACGCATTAGCGAGTTAGTCGCTCTGTGCTTGCTGCTGGATCTCCGAGACGACATCGGGATTTCGAAGCGTCGAGGTGTCCCCGAGTTCCTCCTCGTTTGCGATATCCTCGAGGAGACGACGCATGATCTTGCCCGAACGCGTTTTCGGTAGTTCTGGTGTGAAGAGCACTTCTTCGGGACGGGCGATCGGACCGATCGCGTCCTCGACGCCAGCGACGATCTCCTCACGAAGTTCCTCGTCGCCGTCGTAGCCGTCCTCGGTGATGACGTAAGCGTAGACCGCCTCGCCTTTCATCTCGTGATCGCCGCCGACGACGGCGGCCTCCGCGACGCCCTCGACGCCGACGATCGCGCTTTCGATCTCCGCCGTTCCGAGGCGGTGGCCCGAGACGTTGATCACGTCGTCGACGCGACCCAGAACGGTGATATAGCCGTCCTCGTCCACCGTTGCGCCGTCCTCGGGGAAGTAGACCCATTCGTCCGAATCGGGATCGGAGTACTCCTGCCAGTACTCGTTGATGAACCGATCGTCGTTCTGATAGAGGGTCCTGAGCATCCCCGGCCACGGCTTATCAACGGTGAGATAGCCCGCCTCACCGGCCTCGATCTTCTCACCGCCCGTATCGACGATTCCGGCGTCGATCCCCGGCAGGGGCGGCCCGGCCGATCCGGGCTTCATCGTCCCGATTCCGGGGAGCGTGGTGATCATGATGCCGCCGGTCTCGGTCTGCCACCACGTGTCCACGATCGGACAGTCCTCGTCGCCGATATGGGTGTAGTACCACTTCCACGCGCGCGGGTTGATCGGCTCGCCAACAGTGCCAAGGAGGCGGAGGCTCGACAGGTCGTGTTCTTCTGGGTACTGTTTGCCCCATTTCATGAATGCGCGGATCGCCGTCGGTGCGGTGTAGAGCTGCGTGATTTCGTACTCCTCGGTGATCTCCCACATCCGATCCTTATCGGGATAATCAGGTGTGCCCTCGTACATCACGCTGGTCGTCCCGAGCGCGAGCGGGCCGTAGACGATGTAGCTATGTCCGGTGATCCAGCCGATGTCCGCAGAACACCAGTAGGTGTCTTCGGGTTTCACATCGAGAACGGTATGGGTTGTCCATGCGGCATACGAGAGATACCCACCAGTCGTGTGTTTCACACCTTTCGGCTCGCCGGTCGTCCCCGAGGTGTACATGAGAAACAGCATGTCCTCCGCATCGCGGGTGACGGGTTCGACCTCTTCGCCTTCCTGTTCGGAGACGAGGTCGGCGTAGTCGTGCTGGTTCTCGTCGAGATCGTGGCCGAAGCCCGCCTCGCCGAGGCGGTCGACGACGACCGTCGTCGTCTCGTGTGAGACGTTCGAAAGACCCTGGTTCGCCTTGTCGAGATGGTCCAACGCATCGCCGCGGCGATAGTAGCCATCACAGGTGATGAGGTACTCGGAATCGGCCGACTCCATCCGGGTGGCGAGCGCATCCGCGGAGAACCCGGCGAACACGACCGAATGTGGTGCGCCGATGCGCGCACACGCGAGCATCGCGATGGGGAGTTCGGGAATCATCGGGAGGTACATCGTCACTACGTCGTCCTCGGAAACACCCATCTCTCGGAAGGTTGCTGCGACCTCGTTTACCTCCTCGTGGAGTTCGTCGTAGGTGTAGGTGCGCGTCTCATCGACCGGTTCGCCGACCCACTCGATGGCGACCTCATCGCCACGCCCGTCCTCGATATGACGGTCGATACAGTTGTACGAGGCGTTGAGCTCGCCCCCGATGAACCACTCGTAGAACGGGGCGTTGCTCTCATCGAGCACCTCATCGTGTGCCTGGTCCCAGTCGAGTAGTTCCGCTGCTTGTTCCCAACAGTCGGGCCAGTTCTCCTCGAACTCCTCGTATATCCCCGGATCGGAGACGTTCGCCTGTTCGGTAAACGATGACGGCGGCTCGAATCTGTCCTGTTCTGCAAGCCGTGCCTCGAGTTGAACATCCTCGTTGTCCTCTGCCATGGTACGACCGTTGAATACCGAAGGGTCATAGTAAACATGGGATCTAGGTGTGCAAAACGGCGGACCGTTTCATATAGAATTTTCGAGAGTTACTCCTCCTCGAACAGGAGTTCGAGCAGCTCGCGCTGACCTTTCCGGAGATGGCTGTGAAGCGTCGGCGAGGAGACGCCCATCGCGTCCGCGATCTCCTCTGCCGTGCTCCCGCGGGGCCAGTCGAAGTACCCCCCAAAATACGCCGCCTGGAGCGCCGCGCGCTGGCGCTCGGTCAGCCGATCGGTTGCCCCTCGCTTGAAGCCATCAGGGGTGTTTGCTCCCCGCTCCGTGGCCTGTTTGCCGACGAATCGAGTGTCGGGAAACGCCCCCGTCACGCGGTCGACGAGCGCCCGGAGATCCGTGTCGTACGCACAGTCGGCGAGGATCCGTGCCCCGCCGTTTTCGACCGTCATCTCTCTCACGGTCGCGCCGTAGTCAGTCAACAGGAGAAGCGGGCAGCTCCCCGAGACGACGAACTCGACCAGCGCGCCCGAATCCCGCCCCTCGACGAGGCGGCTGTCAGCAACGCCGGGGCGCTCGCCAGCGAATTCGAGAACGTCCGGTGCGCTTGCCCCCGAGAGGGTCACATAATAAAGCAGTGCGGATTCGGAGGCAGAAACGATCGATTCGAGATCGAACCGACAATCGAACTGTTCGGAAGCGGCGACGAACACCGACTGGGAGTCGGCCGTGTAGAACTCGAGTTCGAGGATGGTGTCCGCAAGCAGGAGCTTCTGGCGACGGATCGCGGTGATCGCGTGGCCGATCCGCCGACCGACCACCGAGAGATGTTCGCGTGTTTCTGTGCGTACTGGCCCTCTGATCCCAACGTACAGCGTTCCATACCGGGTTTCGCCGTATCGAATCGCACTCTCGACGATGTTCGCTCGATCGACTCGTGTCCGATCGGATCCCCCGAACCCATCCCGAAGCGACCGAATCGACTCGTGATCGATCCCCGAGGCGGCGTTTGGAGCCCGTGTTTCGCCGAGCTCCGGCGCTTCGATCCATGCAAAACGATACTGCTCCGCGAGGGACTCACAGACGACCGATTCGAGTTCCTCGCGCGTCGAGGCATCGACCAGCGCCGAATCGAGCGCCGCAGAACGGTGTGTTTTGGACGGCTCTTCGAGCGCGGCGACGATCTCTTCGGTCGTCGGGGCATCGAGATACGGATTGAGCGCTTCGACGCTCGCCCAGCCGCCGATCGATCGGACGATCCGAGGAGAGATCTCCCGCCCACGGAGCAGTGTCCGGGCGAAATACCCCCGTAGATCCTGTGCGCTCACCGTCTCGAATCTCTCAGCTCCCGTCCGATCGGCGGCCCGATCCCCCACCTTACGGACGAGCATTTGGACGCGCCGTGGCGTAACCCCGAAGATCCGCTCGTCGTCCCCAACTGCGTTGCTGGTAGCGTACCGACGCAGCTCCTCCTCGATACTCCGCGGGAGATACGCCTCCCGGCTCCCGTCCTGCTCGGAAACCGATAGGACGAACCGGTCGGGATCGCTCCGAACCCGAACGATATCGTTCAAACGGATTGTCGTCATCTCCGTCGCCCTGAGCCCGACCTCGCCCCCCAATCGGACGAGCAGTCGCTCGCGATACGTCGTCGTCGCGGCCAACAGCTGATCGTACTCCGCCGTCGAAACCCCCTCTCGATCCGTTCGGTCGTATATCGAACCCGTTTCCGCCATGTTTCGTATCTCTTAGGGAGTGCGAAACCGTGTTAGCTGTACCGGTTCGACACTCCGAAAAATCGGTAGACGCCTTCGTTTCGTAGTACTCAGAGGAAACGAACTACTCTTTGCGGTCGGCGGCTTCGATCTCCCCGACGACCTCGGGATTGCGAAGCGTCGAGGTGTCCCCGAGCGGTTCGTGGTTCGCGATGTTTTCGAGGAGGCGGCGCATGATCTTGCCCGAGCGTGTTTTGGGGAGTTCGGGCGTGAAAATCACGTCCTCGGGGCGGGCAAAGGGACCGATCGTGTCCTCGACGGCGTCGGTGATTCGGGCTTCGAGCGCCTCGCTCGGCTCCTGGCTGTGGTCGGTGCTCACGTAGGCGTACACCGCAGTGCCGTTCGTCTCGTGATTGCCGCCGACGACGGCGGCCTCCGCGACCCCCGAGACGCCGACGATCGCGCTTTCGATCTCCATCGTCCCCAGCCGGTGGCCCGAAACGTTGATCACGTCGTCGACGCGACCCAGAACGGTGATATAGCCGTCCTCGTCCACCGTTGCGCCGTCTCCAGTGAGATAGACCCACTCGTCGTCGACCGAAAACCGGTCCCAGTACTCGTGTACGTACTGGTCGTCGTTTCCGTACAGCGTTCGGAACATGCCGGGCCACGGTCGATCGATAACGAGGTAGCCCGCCTCGCCGGCCTCGATGGTTGAGCCGTCCTCGCTTACGACTCGCGCACCGATTCCCGGCAGGGACGGCCCGGCCGAGCCGGGCTTCATCGTGTTAACACCCGGCAGGGTCGTGATCATGATGCCGCCGGTTTCGGTCTGCCACCACGTATCGACGACCGGACAGCTCTCGTTACCGATATGGGTGTAGTACCACTTCCACGCGCGCGGGTTGATCGGCTCGCCAACAGTGCCAAGGAGGCGGAGCGAGGAGAGATCGTGGCTCTCGGGGTACTGTTCGCCCCATTTCATGAACGCGCGGATCGCGGTGGGGGCTGTATAAAAGACGTCGACCGCGTTTCGCTCGATGATCTCCCAGAGACGGGAGCGATCGGGGTAGTCGGGCGTGCCCTCGTAGATCACACTGGTCGTCCCGAGCGCGAGCGGGCCGTAGACGGTGTAGCTATGTCCGGTAATCCAGCCGATATCCGCCGAACACCAGTAGGTGTCCTCGGGCTTTACGTCGAGGACGGTGCGGGCGGTCCACGCTGCATACGAGAGATAGCCACCGGTCGTATGGGTAACGCCTTTCGGCTCGCCGGTCGTCCCCGAGGTGTACATGAGAAACAGCATGTCCTCCCCGTCGCGGGCGACGGGCGAGACCCTCGCCCCGGCGTGTGCGATGAGGAGATCCTCGTAGTCGTACTGACGCTCGTCGAGCGTGTGATCCAGCTCCTCGCCGAGGCGGTCGACGACGACCGTGGTCACGTCGTTGTCGAGTTCCATCAGGGCGTTATCGGCCTTGCTTTTCTGGTTGAACGCGTTCCCGCGGCGGTAGTAGCCGTCGCAGGTGATGAGATACTCCGAGGTGGCAGACTCCATCCGGGTGGCCAGCGCGTCGGCCGAAAAGCCCGCAAACACGACTGAATGGGGCGCGCCGATGCGCGCACACGCGAGCATCGCGATTGGAAGCTCCGGAATCATCGGGAGATAGAGGGTTACTACATCGTCCTCACCCACACCGAGATCCCGGAGGGCGGCTGCGACCTCGTTTACCTCATGTGAGAGATCTTGATAGGTGTACGTTCGTGTCTCGCGGCGTTTGCCCTCCCATTTGAGGGCGGCGTGATTCTTCCGGCCAGCCTCGATATGGCGATCGAGACAGTTGTACGAGGCGTTGAGTTCGCCGCCGCAGAACCATTCATAAAAGGGGGCGTTGCTCTCATCAAGGACCTGATCGTACTCGCGGTGCCAGTCGAGAACGTCGGCCGCTTGCTCCCAGCAGCCGGGCCAGTTCGCCTCGAACTCCTCGCAAATCGTTCTATCCCTGAGGTTTGCCTGCTCGACGAACGACGAGGGCGGCTCGCGATGCTCGTCCGGGGGCGCAGTCATCGTGTGAGTTGGTCACGATGGGTCGAAGGATAAGGTTTCGCCCGACAGCGAAACGGTCCGCTCGACGGAGCAGTCGTGGTTCTTCGCACATAGCGTTGCACAAACCGTGTACCTCCCGGATTCGGGACCCGACCACATCCCCTCGTGAGTTGACGACTCGTTAGGCCCGAGCCGCTCGCTTCGGATCGCCTGTGTGAACAGTCGGCCATCGCTCCACCGCCAGCGTTCCCTCCCGTTTTCGAGAACGACGAAATCGACCGACTGGCCGTCGCGAAATCGCAGTTCAATCGGGTCGTCGCCCGTATTTGTGACGGTGAACCGAAATCGGAGTGTGTCGTCGTACACGAGATCGAGCGCTCCGGAGAGGATCATGCAGTCGATGGATCGGAGACGGACAATACACTACCGGTCGTAACTGTTCTGCATCGGACGCCAGGGCGGTCGGCGTCCGATGGACGATGGCCTACGACCGGTAGTATACCCTCACGACGACACCCCTATTTAGCGCCGACCTGTACTGAAACCGTGCAGATCGTAGGCTACGATTCGGGCGTAAGCAACGGCGAGCCGGCGCTTTTTTTCGCCGATAACGAGGATCTCGAACGCGAGTCGCTCGCTGCCGGTCGCGTTATCGAGTTCGCCCTTGGGGAACGCCGATGTGCAGGGACGATCGTCGACGGAACCCATCGAAGCTGTTCTAACTCTGCTGGTCCCTACTGCGACGAACACACCTCCACGTGGGTCTGTGCGCGCTGTACGGGCACCTGTCTGAAAGACGAGATGGACTGCTACGAGGAACACGCGATCTACCTCGCCGCCTTCGCCCCGGCGACGTTCAAGATCGGCGTCACCCGCGAGTGGCGACTCGATACCCGCCTCCGCGAGCAGGGGGCCGACAGGGCGGCCCATCTTCAGACAGTGTCGGATGGACGGATCGCCCGCGAGATCGAACACGAAATAGCGAGAGAGATCGGCGATCGGGTTCGCGTCTCCACGAAAATCCGTGGGCTGAATGAGTCGATCGATAGATCGGCGTGGCAGGAACTCCTCTCCGAGTACGACCCCATCGAAACCTTCGCCTTCGAGTACGATCTCGATCTCACGGAGCGCCCGGTGGGAGAAACGATCGCGAGCGGCACTGTCCTCGGGACCCAGGGCCGGATACTGGTGCTCGAACGCGAGGGGACGACCTACGCGGTCGACATGCGCGATCTCATTGGCTACGAACTGCGCGAGGGGGAAACGGATCGGGCACTACAGTCGAGTTTAGGCGCGTTCGGCTGAACGGGTACGTACTGTCTACTCCTCGGCGCGCGCCGTCTCGCCCGCGAGCAGTTCGATGACCTGCATGATCCCTGAATTATCGTCCCGGCCCATATCGTTTCCGATCATCGACTTGTAGAGTTCGTGGGCGAGCTCCGTTTGGGGCATTGGCGCGCCAAAGGCCTCGCCCGCGTCAGTCGCGATCCGGAGGTCCTTGTACTGGTACTCGGCGAAAAAGCCCGGATCGAAATCGCCCTGAATCATGTTCGGCGCGCGATTGTCGAGGGTCCAACAGCCCGCCGCCCCTCCACTAATTGCCTCGACGACGCTTTCTCCGTCCGCGCCCGCCTGACTCGCAAAGACGAGCGCCTCGCTAACGCCGACCATCTGGGCGGCGACGACGATCTGATTCGCGGCCTTCGCCGTTTGGCCCGCACCGCTCGGCCCGCAGTGAGTGACCGTTTCGCCCATCACGTCCAAGAGGTCGCGGTGCTCGTCGAGTGCCCCCTCATTCCCGCCGACCATGATCGAAAGCGTTCCCTCGATGGCCCCCTCCTCGCCACCCGAAATGGGTGCATCGAGCAGTTCTACCCCTTGTTCTTCGAGTTCCCCGGCGATCTCCTTCGTGACTACCGGCGAGATCGTCGAGTGGTCTATGACAACCATTCCGTCGCTCAGGCCGTCGATTATCGGACTGTCTTCGTCCTCGTCGCCCAACGCGATCCGCTTTACATCCGGTGAGTCGGGAAGACACATGAGAACCACGTCGCTTTCTTCGGCGACGCCCGCGGGAGATTCCCCGTTTTCGCCGCCGCTTTCGACCAGCTCCTCGACCGGCTCTTCTGAACGATTGTGCCCGACGACGGAATAGCCCTCTTCGAGGAGGTTTTTCGCCATCGGTAGCCCCATGATTCCGAGTCCGACGAACCCGACTGTCTTTTCTGGCATGCCGAGTGGTCGTCATTCCAGCATCAAATACGTTGACGATGGGCACAGAAATCTCCTCCATCGAACGCGGTTCGACCCGGCTCGACTCCCGTACCCGCCGGTCAATCCATTGCGTCCGCGATCCGCTCGATGGCCAGCACAAACCTCCAGAGCAGGTATAATATCACGAACGAGAGGACGATTCCCGTCAACGTGACGACAACGGGAAGAAGCGGCTGGGCGAGGACGGCCGTATACAACAGACTCAGCCCGATCAGTGCGACGAGAGCGAGGATGGCGCACTTGCTCAAATCCGTGCCGAGGGACCTGTTGTTTCGGGCGAACACGTATGAGTAACTACTCTGTAAGAATATATTCCCACGCTAGACCCGGCAGGCGACAACCCAACCCTTTTCGGTTCGGCTGTCGAATCCGGGGGCATGGTAGACGAAAACGACGAGAGCGGCGAACCCGTTGAGGGAGAGGGTGGCGAGGAGAAATCGTTCCGCGAGCGCGTCGAGGAGATTAGAGAGCAGCGCGAGGCCGAGGGTGGTCCCGAAGGCGCGGGTGGTGAGGGCGAAGGCTCGCGCGAGGAGCGCTTAGAGGAGATGATGGGCGGCGGTGGCGGTCCCGGTGGGATGGGTGGCAACCCCTTCGCCCAGATGATGGGTGGCATGATGGGCGGCGGTGGCGGCGGTCCCGGTGCGATGGGCGGCGGTCCCGGCGGGCCTGCTGGAGGACCCGGCGGCGAGAGCGACAACGAACAGGTCGTCCGCGAGATCCGCCAGCTCCGCGACGAAGTCAGGGATGTGAACCGCCACCTCGAGCGGATTGCGGACGCATTAGAGGACTAACTGTTACCGATTGGGACGATTCAGATCCGTTCGTACGGCCCACAACACACATCGACAGATGTCTTTCTACGCTCGCATGTAAGGTCTACAGGGTGCGTTCCACCGAGTTGTAAACCGTTTCGAGCCGGTCGATCGAGCGTTCGACGCTGATCGATTCCCGCTCGGCCAAACACCCGTTTTTGAGGTGATCACGCTCCGCGAGCGCCCGCGCTATTGCGCGTCTGAATCCAACGGGATCGCCCGGCGTGTAATGATAGCCCGTCTCGCCGTCGACGACAGTTTCGGAAAGCGCACCGGCGTCGGCCCCAATCACGGGCGTCCCACACGCGATCGCCTCGCGGGCGACCAGCCCCTCGGTTTCGACGGGACTCGGGAAGGCAAAGACATCGAGCGCAGAGTAGAACTCGGGTAGCTCCTCGCGATCGAGAAAGCCGAGAAATCGCACATCGATATCGAGTCGGCTCGCTTTTGCATCGAGTGCGGGCTGGGCGGGACCGTCGCCCGCAAGCGCGAGCGTCCAGTCCGTTTCGCTCACCGCGTCAAGCAGCTCGTCGAGGTTCTTCTCGTGGCCATGTCGTCCCGTGTAGCCGATCAACGGACCACTTTCCAGCCCGTAGCGGTCTCGGATATCTGAGATCACTGGCCGGAAAAAGTCGGTATCGACGCCGTTCGAGATCACTTCGACGGGTCCCGTGACGCCGAGATCGCTCCGGAGGTGATTGCGGGTGGTTTCACTCGGTGCGATGATCCGTTCGGCCTTTTCGAGAAACCAGCGCTCGTAGCGCCGACAGCCCCAGCGCAGCTCCGGAAGGAGACTGTCCGGTGGCGAGAGATAGGTCGCGTACTCCTCGATCGGGGTGTGGTACGACCGGATCAGCGGCAGCTCCTTCGACCGGGCGAATCTGAGCGCCGCGATCCCGATTCCGAAGGGAGTGTGAGCGTGGACGAGATCGGCGTCGAGGCTCTCGGGGACGATCGGTGGGCTGAAACGATACCCATCATAAACGGGAAACGGTAGGCTCGAAACGGGGTACTCTCTCGATTCGGGCTCGCGCTCGGTCCGCGGGTAGACGACTGCCATTTGACCGCCGCGTGCTCGCCATCGCTCTCTCCACGTTGCGACGGTGTAGCTGACGCCGTTTACCGTCGGGAGATACGTATCGGTAAACGCCGCGACCGAGCCTCTCATTGTCCGTCCGTTCGAGCGCAAGCGATAATGCGTTTCCCTTTGATCGCAGAAGATATATACTGGTTTGCGCTCCTTCTTCGAACTAGATGTCCATCGCTCGCGAGCGCATCGACCGACTCCACACGCTCGCAAAAGAGGCCGCAGCTACGGGAGCGGACGAACGTGCCCGCGAGTACGTTGCACTCGCCAGACGGATCGCCGAGCGCAATCGATTGCGGCTGCCGCGCTCGTTCAAGCGGATGAGCTGTGATCGGTGTGATCGCTATCTCAGGCCCGGACGCAACGCCCGCATCCGGTTACAGGACGGTCACGTCGTCTACACCTGCGAATGTGGGGAGCAGCATCGGTATCCATACCGATCGTAATGATCGATGAATCACCGCGAGTGTGGCGTGCGCGGAAATCGAACGTTCAAAGTGTATCGGCTGTTTAGCAGGGCCATGAGCGACCGAGCGGCCCGTCAAGAGCTTCGAAAGGAGGCCCACACAGTCGACGTGACGGTGTGGGTCGGAAAAAGCGGCATCGAGGCAGTTATCGAGGAACTCACAGACCAGCTCAAAGAGCGCGAGCTGGTAAAAGTCAAATTCCTCAGGGCTGCTCGCGGCGGGACAAGCACTGAGGAGCTTGCTGAAGACCTCGCGGAACAAACGGGGAGAGACCTCATCGAGACGCGGGGCAACACAGCGGTGTATCACTGATGGTTCTCGAAGGCATACTGGTGGATCTCGGTCTCGGGGCGGGACCCGCTGGCGCGATCGACGGTGCGATCCGGTTTCTCGTCGCGTTCATCGTCCTCGTGATCATCGGTCGCACGGTCGTGCTACCGTTGTTCGATCGTGCCTTCGAGAGTCGCGAGCTCGATCCTCATGCCCGGCGTCCGTTGATGAAGGTCGTCTGGTTCGCCGTCCTCTTTGCGGCGGTCGCAATCGCCTTCGGCTTCGGCGGATACGGCAGCTTCCTCACCTCGCTTGCGACGATCGCCGCCGCCGCAGCACTCGCGGTCGGGATCGCGATGCAGTCGGTCATCTCGAATTTTATTGCAGGAGTGTTCATATTCACCGAGAAACCCTTTAAAATCGGGGACTGGATCGAATGGCAGGACGGCGAGTACTCGGGCGTCGTCGAGGATATCAGCCTTCGGATCACCCGCGTGCGCACGTTCGATAACGAACTCATCACGGTTCCGAACTCCGATCTCACCAACAACGCAGTCAAAAATCCGGTCGCAAAGGACAAGCTCCGCCAGAAGTTCGTCTTCGGGATCGGTTATGACGACGACATCGGGCAGGCAAGCGATATCATCATCGAGGAGGCAACGGCACACGACGAGATCTTAGAAGAACCTTCCCCGCAGGTTCGCCTGACCGAACTCAACGACTCGGATGTCGGGCTTCAGTCCCGGTTTTGGATCGCGGATCCCGCCCGTGCGGATTTCGTGCGGATCCGTGGCGAGTACGTCAGAAACGTCAAGGAGCGTTTTGACCATGAAGGGATCGATATTCCGTATCCCTATCGCACGCTCGAAGGCGGTCTCTCGGTCGAGAGCTTGGATTCCCTTCGGACGAGCAGCGAACTCGCCGAGTGAAACCTTTCATTATAGAACTTATAGGAGAACGAGATTCTCTATACTTAGGGGAATTGAGAGCAAGTAACTGAGCTTACCGAATCGATACGCAAGGCGTGATCTTTCAGCCATCCTTCTTCAGCTGCCATTTGGTATGTGGCTTTGCAGTAGTCTTGATCCGTCATCTTGGAATTTCTTCGGAGAATCTCGAAAGCATAGTTCGGAAGAGAAATTTTCGTGTTTGTAGCATCAATTTGCTTTCGTACTTGTTCAAGCCTCTCGATAGCATCGAAATCAAAGAGGAGAATGTAATCAATGTCGTACGGGTGGTCTTCAAATACTTCGATCAGGGTTGACTCTCCTTGATCTTCTACGTGGGGTTTGTAACTCTCAACAAATATCTGATCGGGATTTCGATTTTCTCGTAGCAGCTGATAGTATTTATTGCAAGCTCCCTCGTGAATTAGGTCTGTTGTGTACCGCCTCTGTTGTCCGATCTCTTTGTTGCAGACATTGGTCGTCGCCATTTGAAGTGTTTCAAAGACCAGTTCGGCATAGTTCGTCTTGCAATAGGCAAGGAGAGCACTAGTATCGACTAAGATTGGGGCGACCCCTCCGCTGGTCATGTGAGGAGGTACTAATAGCTGCTACAAAAGAATTGTCAGAGAGAAAATTAGGTTATCGGAAAAGTTCGCTATCGTCAACGTCTGATTCGGGCTGGTTTTCAAGGATGTTTTCGACCCGGTCAAGTTGTTTAACCTCTTCCCAATCCTCTCCGAAATAGCACTTAGCCCGTTCTTCCGAGATTTGGCCTTCTCGGTAGGCATTGAACACCTCGCGTGGGCCGTTCGGTGAGGTAGAAGCTTGTGACATCTCGGTGTACCGTTTGACGGACCGAGAATACATAAATCTACTGTAGTAGAGATCAGGGTGGATAATCGCTGGCAGTTATTTGGAACACCTCATCATTGGATGATGAGCAAAGTATGAATGGTGGACGCCCGGCGTTGCCCGGCGTTCCGGTGCGGGGAGTCCCGGTTGCCTCCTCCACCCCGCGATCCGTCGAGCGACAGGTGTCCGATGGCCCGCTGCTCACTTCCGTGCCTGACGGATTTCCATCGACCAACCGCGACGATACGTCCCTGCGGACGCTCGCCGCGGACCGCTGTCCCCGACGGACGAGGCTTCTCAGTTGGCTCCCGGGGCCCGCGCCGGTCTGACCGGACGCGGCCGGGGTTCGGCCCCCGCTGAAGACCGTAGTGCGGGTTCTGAGCAGGGCCTAACTGCCCGACCTAGTCCACTTCCTACTAGTTCCGCCGACCACAAGAGGGTTTCGCCTCGTTCTGATAAGGGCGGTTGTAGTCTTTCACCGCTAATCGCCGACCCACACGAGCGATCGGCGGTACATCGGTACAACAGCCCCTTATGAAGATCTACAACACCCCCAGCGCTCGCGCGTACAGGCCCGCCGCGACCGCCGAGAGGGCCGAAAACCCGAGCACGAGCCAGCGGTGATACGCGAGCCAGTCCTGTGTCGTGATCCCCGTCACTGCGTCGGGCGATAATGAGAAAATCCACTCGATCGAGATCAATGTCATAAACAGGGTGAGCACGAGCGCCGCACCCGCGACCGTCACCGGGTCCGAACGCTCGCCCAACCCTGCTCCGAGGATGACGATCGTGACGGCGGCGAAGACCCCGACGATCTGCGGGCCGAAAATCCCCGCGTTGTGATAGAGCGAGAGTCCGGCGCTTGCGTCCTCGGGTAGCACGACCGAGGGCGCGATAACGACACAGATGACGGCGAGACAAGCGATGATCCCTAACTGGGGGGCGCGTCGCACGAGATCCATACCGGGGGTTGGAACGACCGGAACCTAATACCGTCGGACAGTCCCCAGTAGTTCCTCATCGAGAATGGTCGTCGGCGAATCCGTCTACCGTTCTATCAGATGGTGAAAAGTGGCGTTCGCCCGCGAACGTAACACCCACATAGGACCGGGAAAAAAGGAGGGGTATGGGACTTGGAAGCACCACGAAGAAGATCCAGACGATCGCCGACAAAGCAGAGCAGGTCTACGCACAGGTCGACGAGGTTCGCAAACAGCTCGAAGACCTCCGAGGAAAGGTCGATACGACACACGAGACCGTCGAAACTCTGGAAGTAAGACACGAACAGAATCGTGCGCTGCTCGAAGCACTCGCAGAAGAACAGGGGATCGACGTCGAGGAGGTGATCACCGAGGCCGCGATCGACGACGCAGAAACGGCCGAAAACGTCGAATCTGAGGATCCGAACGCCGCCCCCGACGAAATCGGCGAGGAAGGAACACCGGACGAGCCGGACGAACCGGCTCCGACGGGTTCCGTCGACGCCGATGAGGGCACGGGAACCGAGACCAGTTAAGTAGCTCCGGCAAAGATTGCCAGACGATGACCGCTCCTCCTGGCGAAACCGTTCTGGAAACGATCGGGAAGACGCCGCTCGTCTCTCTCCGAGCGGCCCCCGATTCCGTTCCCGTCTATGCGAAGCTCGAATCGTTCAACCCCGGCGCGAGCGTCAAAGATCGTATTGGGAAGTATATGCTCGAACGAATGTTGGAGCTCGGGGACGTTTCGCCGGGCGGCACAGTCATCGAACCGACCGCCGGAAACACGGGAATCGGGATCGCCATCGCAGCCGGACAGCTCGATCTCGAAGCTGTATTCGTCGTTCCCGAGCGCTTTAGCGTCGAGAAACAGCAGCTGATGGCCGCCCTCGGAGCCGAGGTGATCAACACGCCCACGAGCGAGGGAATGGGCGGGGCGATTTCCCGTGCCCACGAACTCGCGGAGGAACTCGACGACGCTGTTGTCCCCCAGCAGTTTTCCAACCCTCTCAACACCGAGGCACACTACGAGACGACCGCCCCCGAAATCTACGAGGCACTCGATGGACGGGTGGGCGCGGTCGTCGCGGGCTGTGGGACCGCCGGGACGCTGATGGGACTTGCGAGATATGCCCGCGAGCAGCATTCGAATACCTACGTTGGCGCGGTCGAACCCGAGGGATCGCTGTACGCGGAGACGAAAGGAAGCTCCGACCCTCGGTCCAGCGGTTCCGCGAGAACCTACGATTCCGACCGCCGGGGAGTCACAGGGGTGACTTTGGGGGGTATCCGGGAAGGGGCCGGCACCCGACCCCGCGGGTTAGCGCCTCCCGCAACTCCTGAGGCCGTTCCATGATTTATTCCTGCCGTGTTCTCCTGTATGCGATGGGCCGAGACGCCACACCGCTACTCGTCAGACACTTTGATGAGGAGCTTACCGAAGTTCTCACCACGCATGAGTCCCATGAATGCCGTGGGTGCGTTCTCCAGGCCCTCCACAACATCCTCTCTATACTTCACTTTGCCTGCCTTCATCCAGCCAGCGATGCGCTGCCTGCCCTCTTCGTAGCGATGAGCGAACTGGAAGACCAAAAAGCCCTCCATTCGTGCCTGATGGATGGTCAGCAGTCGCAGGTTTCGAGGCCCGGGCTCCGGTTCCG
>JADFQH010000253.1 GCA_022561895.1 Methanobacteriota archaeon
GAGTAGTGCCACCTCTGGCAGGCGATTTTTGCCGCGCGGTGCGAGCAGAAGTCGAGCTTTAGTTCGGGCTTCATCGCGGCACGAAGGAGTGGCCGCACTCGGTACATTGGTGAGGCATTTTGGTGTGCTACTGGCGTGAGACGAGCGCGCTGATGAGCGTTTCGTCCTTGTGCAGGGTTTCGATCTGGTTTGCCGGCCCGATCACGGTGAGCTTCTTCGTCTCCTGTTTACCCATCAACCGGCCCAGAAACCCCCCATCACTTGTCTTGGATTTCGGATACGTCTCGATTTCGATGCCGTTGAAGCCATCCGGGTTGATCTCGCCCATCGTTACCTCGATGAGTTTTGACTCCTCATCGGGCGAGAGACCCTCTTCGAGGATGACGATGTTTCCCTCGTGAACCCCATCGAGGATCAGCCGGATCTTCTCCATGCTGGCGAGCGAGTCCATACGCTCGCCGCTGATAAGGTCGATCTGCACCCCGTCGCCGTCCGAAGCTGTTATTTCGGCCATCGAATCACCCGAAGTACTCCGCGATCTTGTCGTACACTTCGTCCATGTTCTCCCCTTCGAGTGCCGACAGTTCGACCGTCTCGTGCTGCGGGAAGGCGTTCTCGATGCGTGTGACGTTCGCTTCGTCCAGATCGATCTTGTTTGCGAAGATCAGGACGGGGAGGTTCTGGCTCTCGATGATCCCGACGAGCATGGTGTTTACCTGCGTAAAGGGGTCATCGGTGGAGTCGAGCACGTAGATCACGCCGTCAACGTCCTCGCGCAGCCAGTGCATCGCTTCGGCGACGCCCTCGGTTGCCTCGCGAGAGCGCCGAACCGCGTCTTCCTCCTCGATGTCGTAATCGAGGAACTCGTTGTAGTCGACTTTCGTGGTCACGCCGGGTGTGTCGACGATGTCGATCGAGACCGACTTCCCGTTGCGCTTGATTTCGACGTTTTCTTTCCGGCGCGCACGCCGAGTTTCGTGTGGTACGTGACTCTCCGGGCCGATGGCGTCGCCGGTCCAGTCACGAGCGATGCGATTTGCGAGCGTCGTCTTGCCCGCGTTCGGAGGGCCGTAGATACCGATCCGCTTCTGGGAATCGGTAGCGAAGAGCCGATCTGCCGCACGCGAAATACTATCTTTGATATCTGTGAACAGTCCCATCCTGTCCTCCCGCGCCGGAGGGCGCGTTCATGCGCGTAGAAAAAGGTAAGGGTACTTAAGAGTGCGTCAGACAATGGTCGGTAATTTGAATTGACTGCTGAACGTCGGAATGGGTCGGTTCAACGAACGGCACGTTCAACGGCTGTTGTAGAACTGGGACGAGCGTTCGGAGAACGAGCCGGTCGAAACAAGGAGCGGGACGCAGATTGGAGAATGGGGCGGATTCAGTCGGGAGTGACTCAACAGAACTGAACGGGAGTGGACCGCCCCCCACCCCTTTGTTTCGACTGGAGACCGAACCAGCGAGAGGGACGCGAGAGGAAAAACCCGGACGATAAGATAAAACCACCACGAACATATTAAGAATCAACAAACAACATCTCCAACTCAAACTACGCTACTGCATTACGGTTTTGGTTGTTGTTGGTGTGTCTTAACTGTTCCCGTTTCTAGATCCCTTCTGACGGGGGGGGACCCTCTCGGGGAGTTCCACCCGAAACGAAGGGGTGGGGGGGTTCCTATTGACTATCTTAAATAATCGAGAATTATATCTATTTTCTCCGACCGTTATCCGCTCTAGCGATGGAAAGACAGTTTTAATACCCTCTACTACCTTGGGTTCGTCTGCATTACCTCTCGTTCATCGGTGGTCCGAAATACTTCCAAACACCCGTTTCGGCCGTCATCAACGGTGATACGCGGCATCGCACGTCGTGTTCCACCTGAAACAGAGGGGTTCGCACGGCGGTACTCGATCGATCCATGACACCAAACGACTCGCCATCGAACAACCATTCGGAGGAGGATCTCGACCGCTCGTTCGCCGTCGACGTAGAGGAGGTCTTAGAGGAGAGTGTGCTCGACGATACGACACCGAGTTCCCAAGGACTGTTCGACGACCTCCTCGCCGGTGATCCGATCTTCGAGAACAAGGAGGTTCTCAGACCGTCGTACACTCCCGACGAGCTTCCCCACCGGGCCGACCAGATCAACAAGATGGCGACGATCCTCGTCGCCGCCCTCCGTGGCGAGACGCCCTCGAACATCCTGATCTACGGCAAGACGGGAACCGGAAAAACCGCGAGCGCGAAGTTCGTTGGCCAGGAACTCGAAGGAACGTCGAAGAAGTACGACGTTCCCTGCGAGGTCGAGTACATCAACTGTGAGGTGACCGACACCCAGTACCGGGTGCTCGCTCAGCTCGCGAACAAGTTCATCGAACAGAACGAGAGCTACACACAGCGCCGGCTCTCGGATCTCGAGGATCTTCAGGAAGCTATCGAGAAGGGAGCGACTGCACTCGAAGCGACCCCGTTTTCGACGATAGAGGATATCCCCTCGCGAATCGAGACGCTCGAAGACGAACTCGAGGGGATGGAGGCGGTGCCGATGACCGGCTGGCCAACTGATAGAGTGTACAAAGAATTTTTCGACGCCGTCGACTACCGCGAGCGCGTCGTCGTCATCATGCTCGACGAGATCGACAAGCTCGTCGAGAAATCGGGCGACGACACCCTCTACAATCTCTCACGGATGAACTCCGAACTCGATAACTCTCGGGTGTCGATCATGGGGATCTCGAACGATCTCAAGTTCACGGACTTCCTCGACCCACGGGTAAAGTCGAGTCTTGGGGAGGAGGAGATCGTCTTTCCGCCCTACGATGCAAATCAGCTCCGGGATATCCTCCAGCACCGTGCGGATATCGCCTTCGAGGACGCCGCGCTGACCGACGACGTGATCCCGCTGTGTGCGGCGTTCGCGGCCCAGGAACACGGCGATGCTCGCCGGGCGCTCGACCTCCTGCGCACGGCAGGAGAGCTCGCAGAACGGAGTCAAGCGGAGCACGTCGACGAGAGCCACGTTCGGAAGGCCCAAGACAAAATCGAACTCGACAGGGTCGTCGAGGTCGTCCGAACTCTTCCGACTCAATCAAAGCTCGTGCTGTTTTCGATCATTCTCTTGGAAAAAAACGGCGTCCACAACATCAACACCGGCGAAGTGTTCAACATCTACAAACGGCTGTGTGAGGAGATCGACGCCGACGTGCTGACTCAACGGCGCGTGACGGATCTGATCAGCGAACTCGACATGCTCGGGATCGTCAACGCGATCGTCGTCTCGAAGGGCAGGTATGGAAGAACAAAGGAGATCAGTCTCTCAGTTCCGATCGAGGAGACGGAAGCCGTCCTGCTCGCGGACTCGCGCCTCTCGGAGATCGAGGAGATCCAGCCGTTCGTCCAAGCTAGATTCGACAACTAGGAACTACAGTTCGACGACTGCGAACGTTGCACTCCTACGCGAGCGCGCGTTCTTGCTGGCCGACCCATGTCGGATCGCTCGTGTCGATCGGCGTCGGCGTCGTCTCCAGGATGATCTGTTGTGTTCCACCGGCGGCGAGTTCGGCTAGCTGTAGACGGATCCAGCCGAGCCACGGGATCCGAATTTCGGCGGTGCCGATCACCCATTCGGTCTCGACGGGACTGGAGAGCCCTCGAACCTGATCGTAGCGCTGGTTCGTGAGTTCGTTGTCGCCTTTGGTGATGAACCCGTCGTTGGGAGCGGGACAGTTCCTGAGCTCCTCACAGCTTTCTGCGTTGCCAATATGCTCGGGATCGGCCCTATCATACCAGTCTTCGCCCTCCTCGACGTGGAAGTGCGCCCGGTGGATGATCGGCACTTGTCTGTCGTTGCCGTTGGGTTCGAAGATGATCACGTCGCCGTAGTTACCGAACTTCTCGTAGCCGGTTTCCTGACCTGACTCGTAGGTCACAACACCGGTACTGCCGTAGGCGGCGTCGTTGACGAACCGCTCGTTCTCCGGATCCCACCGAAGTTTGCGTCCCAGCCGCATCGCGATGTTGCCCAGGTGGCAGATGGTGACCGAGCGGTGGGCGATCTCCGCCGGGGCCGCGGTGCGGTTACGCGTCTTGACGCACTCGATGAAGTTCCCTTGATGCCAGTTGCTCTCGTAGAGGTGGATCTCGTTGGGACCGATCACCGACGTGACGAGCGATTTCGGGTTCGTGCCGATCCTATGTCGGTTCACGAGGACGTGGCCTTCGGTCCGCTGAATCAGGGTCTTGCCCACGCAGCGGTACGCCGCATCGTTGGCGACATGCTGGCGCGTCTGCGCATCGTGCATCTGGCAGAACGGGCAGTGCACCAGTTGTCCGGTGGCGAGAATGCTGCTCCCGCCCTGACGACCCGCTGCTCCCTGAAGCCGAGCTGTTCATCGCCGTTCCAGCCAGCAGTTGCCGGCGATGATGATGTCACCTACTGTCACGGCCCCGTCTCCGTTCATGTCGAAGCGAGAGACAAACCCCTGCTCTCCCTCAACGCTGCCGAAGTGCTGCGCGACCGCGTGAGGATTAGGGCAAAACTTGTTCGCGTTAGCTACGCTCGTGAGCAGGAAGAGCGTGACGAGAGCTGCTGTGATGAACTTCATTGTGCCTCC
>JADFQH010000254.1 GCA_022561895.1 Methanobacteriota archaeon
GAGCGCACCCCGAACGGAACGGGAGTAGTTGTCTTGAAGGAAGAGTTCAGGGATGCCATTGGCGGAAAACTCCGATTTTTTGTAAGTCTCTGCGAAAAACCCGCGGTGATCCGCAAAAGTCTGGGCTTCAATGAGGACAACCTCCGGGATCTCCAGTCTCTGAAATTGAAAAGGCACTTACAGCAGGACCTCTGCATCATCACCGATCAGGAGACAGGTGGAATGATGATTCGCTGAACGGCGGCGGACTACAGCATTTCGCCCCAGGATGCTGTTCTCGAGACGTTCTAGACCCTCGACCCTGACTCCCTCTAATACTACGCAATGCTCCAGCGCCGAGTTTTTGATGACACACATGGATCCGATGCTGGTGTATGGACCGATGAAAGCCTCTTCGATGAGCGTTCCTGGCCCAATGATGGCCGGGCCACGCACCTCGCTATGCTTAACTTCAGCCCCTTCCTCGATTATGACTCTTCCCACCACCCGGCTTTCACCATCAACGACGCCTTTGATGTTAGTCTTTATCCACTCGTCCAGCACTACCCGATTAGCCTCGAGGAGATCGTCCTTTTTCCCGGTGTCCAGCCACCAGCTTTTCAGGACAAGGCTTTGGACGGTCTGGCCTTTCTCCAGCAGATGCTGAATCGCATCGGTGATCTCGAGTTCGCCGGTGGCATCCTCGATGCGGGCTTCGATCACGCGCGTTTCGGTGCCGTCCTCGGGTTCGATCTCGATTCTCGCCGGGCGGTCGCTTCCCGAGAGCTCTTCGATCGCGTCGTCATCGTTGCTTCGAATGCGTCCCTCGACTTCGTTTCTCCTGATCGAGACCGTCAGTTCGTCGAACTCGACCTGTCTGTCCGGATCGCTGTCGATCTCCCCTTCGGCGATGAACACGCGGATCTCGTCGCCGTCTGCGGTGCTGTACTGCATGTCTCCCCGTTCGACCTGAACACGTATGGAAACGCTGCCGTCAGTTGCCGGGATCGAACAGCCCTTCGACATCCCGCTCGCGCGAGCGCCGGCGAGAGACGCGATCCGAAAGCCGCTGATAGACGACAGCCCGGTGTTCCGAATCGCGAACGAACTCGATACACAACGCGAGAAACGGATCGGACTCTTGGGCATCGAGCGCTTTGCGGGCGTACGTGCAGGCTTGCTCGACTACCGTGCGTTCATACTCGCCCGCGGAAGCGATAAGCGGGGCGGCAAGGAGACCGTCCTCGGTGTCGAGATCCGAGAGAAAGAGCGCCCTGTCCTCGTAGCTGAGTCGTGGCGGGCGCGTTCGTTCGATCCGTTCGGGATCGGCTTCAAGCGCTAGCAACGTCTCTCGAACGGGATCGAGATCGACGCCGCGGTAGGGAGAGCAAAGCCCATCGAGATACTCGTGGGCGCTCCGAGCGAGACCGGTCGCACCGACCCAGTTTCGGTTGCGAGCGTGGAAGATCGCGGCGGTGTACTGGATCAGCCCGTGAAGAAAGCGTTCGTCCTCGCCCTCGGGGAGCGAAAGCCACGGCTCTTCCCACGCATCGTGGGCGACATGGTAGTACTCGGCGTTGTAGAGCGCAATCCCGACTCGGAGCGGTCGATCCATACACGCCTTTTAGCCCACCGCCAGTAGCGTGTATCGGTCCGATCGTATATAAACAGCTTGTACTAGCAAGCGCCGGATACCTTTGATTTCTCGTGGATACTCGTAATGGCATGACTCAGCACCAGATCGGTCGACAGAGAGCAGTCGCACAGCCGAGTGTCACAGGCGTATCGTGGGGCGCGAACTGAGATGTCCGTCGCCTTATCGGGAACGCTGTTGGCGCTTACGGATCAGCTCGTAGAACAAGCCGTGTTTCTACAGGGGAGCTTCATCGAGCTCGCGATCCTGTTTTTCATCCTTGCGATCGTCGCAGGGGTGCTTGGGGCGGGCGGGATCGCGGGGATGTCGATGCGGATCGCAAAGATCCTGGTCGTCGTCTTCCTCGTTCTAGCGGTCGTCTCGCTGATATTCTAGCGATCCCGCGTTTGGTTTTTATCGAAAGTTCAGTAAAAGAGAGAGATCAGTCGGCGTCGTTGGTCAGAAAACGCTGTACTGGCCCGATTGTCCGGGGATGTGATCCGATCCACGGCAGATCCCACAGATCCACGTCTCTTGCTCGCCGTTGTAGGACCCCATGGTCGTTGCACCACACCACCCACAGTACTGCTCCTGCATACACCCATGACTAGATGTGCCATGGCATATATCTTTTGGCAGAAAACTGTTAGATTCGGTCGTGGAGGACGCTGTCCTGCACGGCGAATTACTTATATAAAAAGAATGTCGGGACGAAACTATCAGTCGTCCTCGTCTTCCTCGCCGTTCTCCTCGTCTTCTTCGCCCTCTTCGTCGCCAGTTGCGCCTTCGAGAACGAAATCGACTTGCTCTTCTTCGCCACTTTCGAGAGTGACCTCCTCTTCTTGACTCTCGAACTCGTCTTCGACGCTCTCGACGGTGATCGTGTAATCGCCCGCTTCGAGTCCGCCCTCGGGAGCGTACTCGCCGCCTTCGATATCCGCATCGGAGACGTTCAGGCCGATATCGTCAGGCCCCTGAATCGAGATTTCGATTCCTGTCGAAACCGGCTCACCATCCTCGTTTTCGAATGAGATGACCAGCTCCGCTTCGTCCTCTTCGTCTCCTATGTCGATCTCGTCCTCACCGTTGTCTTCGCCCGCTTCGCCGTTTTCTCCGTTCTCGTCGTCTTCATCGTCCGTACAGCCCGCGAGACCGATGGCCGCGGCGCTCCCGGCCACAAGCGTAAATCGGCGTCGAGTAAGCGTTCGCTCGTTCATATCTACATTTCTGACTTACGTATCAATATATAAAAAGGTCTCGAAGTCGAACGGTATCACGACACAGTCCAGATACGATGTTTTTGCACATATCCGGACACTGTTGTTCTATTTGTGACATAGGCCCATTTAGATCTCCGTAGGCGCTCTACCGACAGGTTTTGCGCTTCGTCCTCGCGTGGCTCCGCGTGCAGCCCGCAGAATGAAGCTCCGCGTTGGTCGTCGCGTTGTATTGGCAGAAACGTCCTGACGGAGTCTCACGCGAGCGATAGCGAGCGTGAGGCACGTCAGGTAAGCGAACTGGGCGGGACCTCCGGTCCCGCTGGCAACCGGCGGCTCGCCGCCGGTGACGAAGTGAGCGTCCTGACGGAGATTTGAACTCCGGTCACAGGCTCCGCAAGCCCGTAGGATGGTCCACTACCCTACCAGGACTCACTCTTCGATATGCCGGTTCCAGTTAAAGGGGTTACGATCCGACCACTTACCGCGACGTGACCCTATCTACTCACCCATATGTTATTTTAAATTTATATATTATTTCTGTCTTGATGTTGTTGTGATCTGTCGTGAGCGGTCTTGAACCGAGGCGGTGTTCCTCTCCCAACGAGGATGGTCGTGGTGTGACACGCCGGTCGATGCTGGCTGCCGTCTCGCTGGCCGCCACGGCGATCACCCCGTCGCTGGGCGGGTCGAAGATCGGCACGCTCAGCTCGAAAGAGACGGAGCGGGTGTTCGATCCGACCCGTCACGGCTTCGGGTTTTACAACTGGCGCGTGTACGAAGGCGACTATCCCGAGACCGACGAAAGGATGGAAGACGACTGGCGAGCCTCCTTCGAACGGGCGTTCGACCGGCCAGTCGCCGATCTTCCCGAGGGGCTGATCGAGGCGCTCTCCAACCACGCCCGAGAGGGGCTGCTCGAAGTGGTGCGGACGAACGGCTACTGCTACGGGATGGTGTTTGCCGCCCAGAAGTACTTCGAGCAGCCCGAGAAAATCCCCGCCGAGTTCGAAACGGCAAGCGAGATCGCCCATCCAAACGCCCCGCGAGAGAGCGGGACCACTCCTGTTTTGGACGAGATCAGGGAGTATCACGCCGCCCAGTATCTCGACGTTCACGCGTGGCTCGGTCGATACGGCCTGTTCGATGTATCGCTCATCGATTACGAGACCCAGCTCGCCGATCTACGTCACGCGGTCGATGCGTTCGGGACCGCCGGTATCACGGTCTTTACTGAAAGCGAAGTTCGCTCCCATCAGGTGCTCGTCTACGACTACGAACAACACGCGGACGAAACGATCCTACTGGCGTACGACCCGAACTACACGGCGGAGAGCTACGACAGGTTCACCTACACGATCGAGATCGACACGAGCGGCGAAATCCCGAGACCGAAACCGATCGAGTACGGCGTGGCCTACGATCAGTTCGTCTACAACGAGTACGACCGGGAGATTAGAAACAAACGTGAGTCCTCGGGACCGCTCGCGGACGATCACTCGCTGTTCGACGAGCTGTTCGAGACGACCGTGTTCGTCACAACCAACTCGGAGCTCGAAACTGCCGTTATCGACCCCTCGGGGCGGCGACTCGAGCGTACGAACGGGGCCGATACGCTCCATTACCGGTACGGTGCGGCCAACGGAACGTACACGATTTCGCTCGCCGGCCAGCGCTCCGAGGAGTATGCGATCGACGTGTATGCGAGCAGTCGCCACCGGACCGTTCTCGACGAGACCATCG
>JADFQH010000255.1 GCA_022561895.1 Methanobacteriota archaeon
CTGCTAACCAGAACGCGAAGCGTTCTGGTGATGTTGCAAGAATCGAAGATTCTTGCTGCAAGCAGGAGCTTTGCTCCTGCAATGTGGCTGGATTCCATCGGAATCCAGCTGCCTGCCGGACTACGTCCGGCAATGGAGGAGATTTTTGCGCCTAACGCGGGACCGGAGCTCCCGCGGACCGTGCGAATAGCGAGGGACCGACGGTCCTCGGACTCTTAGAGTGCTTCGCCCTCTAACGGTCAGGAAATCTTCGATTTCCTTTGACATTCGAGCGGGTCTGCGGCCCGCGAGAAGACGGCGGCTTCGCCGCCGTGAGCAGAGAGTGGTGCGCGCAGCGCACCCGAAGCGGAAAAAGGTCCATCTATACGTCCCGATCGATGACGAACTCGGTAAAGGAAGCGAGCTGTTCGGCACGCTCGGCTTTGAGCGAGACCTCCCGAAGATGCTCGCGGGCGCTTTCGGCGAAGGAAAGCGCACACTCGCGGGCGTACTCGATGCTGTCGGTCGTTTGAATGATACGAATCGCTTCGTCGATCTCCTCGCGCGTGTTCTCGCGTTTGTGGAGGATCGTCGCCAGCCTGTCCGTTTCTTTCCGATCGGCTTCATCGAGCGCGTGAATCACCATCAGCGTGCGTTTTCCCTCGCGGATGTCGTTACCGAAGGCCTTGCCGAACTCGGTGTTTCCTTCGATACTGCTCTCGATATCGAGAATGTCGTCGCCGATCTGGAACGCGATGGACATGTCCTCTGCGTACTTTGCGATGTCGCGTTCGATTTCCTGCGGTTGGTCGGTGAGAATCGCCGCGAGTCGGGCGACGATCCGGCCCAGACAGCCCGTCTTGCACGCAGACATTTCGAGATACTCCGCTTCCGTGACCACGGCGTCCCGATTACGGTGCCAGTAGATATCCATCCCCTGACCCAAATGTGTGCGATTGAGCTCGTCCATCAGCATATCGTACATCGCGAGTTGGGTCTCGGCGTCGAGATCCGCGGGGTTCTTTTTGATTACTTTCAAGGGGAGGAAGTACATCGCGTTGCCCGCGTTGAGCGCGATGTCCTGGCCGAACACGTGATGGAGGGCGGGCTCCCCGCGGCGGATCTCGGCTTCGTCTTCGACATCGTCGACGATGATCGTCCCGTTGTGAAGGATCTCGGGGATACACGCATAGGGGAGATGCTCGTGGGGATCGGCCCCAAAGCCATCGATGAGAAGCAGACAGACGACCGCCCGCCAGCGTTTCCCGCCGCGATCCAGTAGCTCCCAGATCGGATCGGAAAGCGCCCGCTGAATCGCGGCGGGATCGTACCGGTGGCTCGCCGGACCGAACCACTCGGAGAGATAGGGCTCGTCGACGGTGCGAGGTAGAAGCGTTTCTATCTCGCCGTCGACGACCGGCTGCCACTCGGTGAGGACATCCCGCATACTCCGCAGGTGGCTCGGCGCGGTCAAAAAGGTTCAGTTTGTCGTTGAAAACTCTCCGGATGTTCATAATTGTTCCAGAACGCTTTTACCGTCCGAACGTGCAGATTCCGGGTATGGCAGACAACGACGACCTTCGTTCGCAGCTCCACGACGCCTTTGAAGGCGCGGATTATCCCGTCAACAATCAGATGGATCTCGTCCCGGCCCTCCCGAACGGTCCCGCCACGAAGTTCGAATCCGGCGAGACGAGTTTTACGGCGATGGAGATGGCGACCCGACTCGGGAGTCATCAGGAGTTCCCGTACGAGGACGCGGACACTCTCGTCGATGATATCATGGTCGGTCTCGAAAAAGAAGAGATGATCTGATACGTTGTTTTAGTCTCTCCTTCAATCATCCCCTGCCGCCACCCACCGCTCTCCGTTTATTCTCTCCTCCTCTCTTGAAAATATCTATAAATTCTGTAACATACCTCAACGATTTGGGCCGACAGTTAGGAGCGAAGGGATCAACAGTAGTGATAAGATGTCGGAACGAATCGCCGTCGTTGACGCGGAACACCCCCCAGACAGTCCCGGCGTCGGACAGCAGCGTCCGATCCTTTCGATCGATCAGCTACTCGACGTGCTCGCATCGAACTACCGCAGGCGGATCGTCAGACAGCTCTCGGATGGGAGTGCAAGCACACTCGATTCGCTTGTAACGAGCATTACGGGCGCGCGAATGGACGACCGATCCATGGGCGAAGCGCCGGATTACGAATCGACACGCATCGCCCTGTGCCACTCACATCTTCCGAAGCTCGTCGACAGCGACGTGATCGCGTTCGATCGCGAAACCGAAACGATCGCCCCTGGGCCACAGCTCGGGATCGCAACGACCGTTCTAGATGCGATCGAAAACACTCGCACACACTGAGCGGGGCTCTCGTCGACGCTACTGCGATTCGGGAATCATATCGACGCTTGCAACCCGATCGTTCTCGGCGAGGCGCATGACTGTCACGCCCATCGTGTTTCGTCCGACTGTCGAGATATCGGCGGCGTGAATTCGCATGATCTGTGCATCGTTGCTCATCAGCACGAGATCGTCGTCCTCGCTCACCGATTTGATCGCGGCGATACGGCCGTTCCGGTCGCCGGTTTTGATGTCGATCAGCCCCTTGCCGTAGCGCGACTGGGTGCGGTAGTTCGAAAAGGAAGTTCGCTTGCCGTAGCCGTTTTCGGTGATCGTACACAGCTCTCTGCTCTCTTCTGCGGTCACGAGACCGACGACTGCATCATCTCCCTGTAGTTTGATGCCGTTCACTCCTCGTGCCGTGCGCCCCATCGGGCGGGCCTCGCCCTCCGAAAATCGGATCGCCATCCCGTTTTCGGTAGCGATCAGGATGTCGCTCGTTCCATCCGTCACCGTCACATCGACGAGCCGGTCGCCCTCTTCGAGCGAGGCGGCGATCAGCCCCGAGGATCGGACCCGCTCGAACGCGCTCGCGTCGGTGCGCTTTACGTATCCTCGCTCGGTAACCATCGTCAGATACTCGTCGGCACTGAAGTCGTCGGTGTTGACCACCGCAGTCAGCTCTTCGCCTCGATCGAGATCGAGGATGTTCACCGCCGATTTTCCGCGAGCAGTGCGGCTCATCTCGGGGATGTCGAAGCCTCTGAGCTGGTAGGCCTTGCCGTAGTTCGTAAAGCACAGCAGGTAGTCGTGGGTGTTCGCTCGGAACAGCTTCGAAACGTGATCGCCTTCCTTTAGGTTCGCGCCGATGATCCCCTTGCCACCCCGGCCCTGCGGGTCGAACGCCGCCGTGGGCATCCGCTTTACGTAATCGTCCTCGGTGACGAGGATCAACGAGTCCTCTTCGGGGATGAGGTCCTCGTGAAGGACGGTATTGCCGCCCTCGATGATCTTGGTCCGCCGGTCGTCGCCGTACTCGGCTCTGATCTTCCGGAGTTCGTCTTTGATTACGTTCAACAACTCCGATTCCTCGGCGAGAATGGTTTCTAAGCGTTCGATCTCCTCGGTGAGCGAGCCGTACTCCTCGTCGATCTCCTCGCGTTCGAGCGACGTGAGACTCCCGAGCTGCATCCGGACGATGTGTTCGGACTGGGCGTCCGAGAACTCGAACTCGCCTTTGAGTGCGTCCTTTGCACTCTCTCGGTCATCCGCCTCGCGGATCAGTTCGACGACGCTGTCGACGTTATCGAGTGCCGTGAGCCGCCCCTCTAAGATATGCGCACGATCCTCGGCCTCAGCCAGATCGTACTCGCTTCGCCGACGGACGACATCTTTTCGGTGGGAAACGTAGTGTTCTACGGTCTCTTTCAGATCGAGGACCTGCGGCTGGCCGTCGACCAGCGCGAGATTAATCACTCCAAAGGTGCGTTCGAGATGATGCTCCAAGAGCTGGTTTTCGACCACATCGATGTTCGCCCCGCGCTTGAGATCGATGGCGATGCGGATCCCGTCCCGATCGGACTCGTCCCGGAGATCGCTGATCCCCTCGATTTTTCCGTCGTTTACGTTCTCGGCGATGCGCTCGACGAGGCGGGATTTGTTCTGCTGGAACGGCAACTCGGTGATGACGATTCGCTCCTTGCGCCCTTCCTCCTCACGTTCGAACTCCGCGCGCACGCGGAGTCGACCCCGGCCCGTGGTGTACGCAGAATGGATCGCTTCCCGACCAACGATGTTCGCTCCTGTCGGAAAATCCGGTCCCTTTATGTGTTCCATTAGGTCCGGGATCGCACATGATGGATTGTCGATCAGGTGGATCGTCGCGTCGATCACTTCCTTCAGATTATGCGGCGGAATGTTGGTGCTCATCCCGACCGCGATGCCCGACGAACCGTTTACGAGCAGGTTCGGGATCGCGGAGGGGAGTACCTCGGGCTCTTCGAGACGGTCGTCGTAGTTGGCCTTGAAGTCAACCGTGTCCTTTTTGATATCCGCTAATAGCTCCTCGGAGATCGGGCTCATCCGGGCTTCGGTGTAGCGCATTGCGGCCGCCGGGTCGCCGTCGATGCTTCCAAAGTTGCCCTGCCCATCCACGAGCGGAGAGCGCATCGAGAAGCCCTGGGCCATCCGGACGAGCGAGTCGTAGA
>JADFQH010000010.1:0-18607 GCA_022561895.1 Methanobacteriota archaeon
CACTTGAGCGGTATGGGTGGGGATGGCTCGGTTGGGCCCCTCACTGAAGAAGTGTTGACCCCCCCGGATGAGGGTAATTATTCTGGCCATCGCACTCGGTTTGCTGCTGCGAACGCGATAGCTTGCATCGGCGGCCAGGCATCGACTTCTGCGCTCAACGGGTTTTTGGATAATCCTTCATGGGAGGTCAGGTTACTGGGGGTCGTAGTCCTCCGATGGCACCAACGAGTGGCTGGTGAGGCCAAGATTGATCGCATCGGCGAGGAACAACAGGAACGAGGTCACCGCAAGGATGACAACGGGTCCGAGTGCGATCCACGTCGAAGGCTGGGTAACAAGCGGTTGCATGCTCATTATGCACCACCTCCTAATTCGACAACCGGATCAACTGCGTCCTGAATCATGGTGAAGAAGATGTCGGGATCCACGCCGAGGAGAATGATGAGGCCGATCAGCACGAACAGCGGCACGACATCGTGCAGCGGCGCGCGCGTCACGTCGTAATCGGTTTCTAATCTGAACTCTCCAAAGAGCGTGCGCTGCATCGCAAACAGCAGGTAGCCCGCGACGATCACAATGCCGAACATCGCGACCGCGGTGAAGATCGGCGCGCCCGGCAGTACGGTGGATTGGAACGCACCGAGGAAGATCAGGAACTCACCGGCGAAGCCGGCCATCAGCGGCAGGCCCATGTAGCCAAACGCCGCCGCGATCAGGATCCCGACCGTGATCGGCATTCTGTCGGCGATCCCCGAGATGTCGCCGACCATCCTCGTGTGGGTAGCGTTGTAGATCACGCCGACGGCCATGAACATCAGCCCCGAGATCAGGCCGTGGGCGACCATCTGGAACGTTGCGCCGCCGATGCCATATACTGTGAAGGCCACCAAGCCAAGAATGACGTAGCCCATCGAGGAGATCGAGGAGTACGCAACGATCCGTTTCAGATCCTGTTGGGCCAATGCGAGCATCGCGCCGTAGATCACACTAATGACGCCGAGTGCGGCGATGGGCACGGCGAGCGCGATGGCGACATCGTAGAGCATCGTGAAGTTGAACCTGAGCAGCGCGTAGGTTCCCATCTTCAGGAGCACACCCGCAAGTAAGACGGAAACAGGTGTAGGGGCCTCGACGTGGGCGTCAGGAAGCCACGTATGAACCGGGAAGATCGGGACCTTCACCGCGAAGCCGAAGAAGATGGCGATGAACGCGGCGAGCGCGAGCGTGTCAGGGCCGACGCCCGCAAAGCCACCGAGTTCGCCCGCGTGAAGCGCTTGGGTGATCTCGGGCATCCCAAAGGAAGCCACGGAGTCGCCCAGCCCAAAGACGAGCGCGATGAAACCGATGAACATCACCAGCGAGGCGACGTTCGTGTAGACGAAGAACTTGATCGCGGCGTACTTCCGTCTGGGTCCGCCCCAGACTCCAATCAAGAGATACATCGGAATGAGGACGGCTTCCCAGAAGACGAACCAGACGAAGAAGTCTAGGGCAGTGAAGACCCCTATGAGACTTGCCTCCATGAACAGGATCAGGCCGTAGAACTGCGAGATCCGCTCTTGAATGGGCGTCCACGCGCTCATGATCGCGAGCGGCACGAGTACTGTTGTGAGGACTAAGAGGGGGAAGCTCACCCCATCGAGACCGACGTGCCAGTTGATCGCGTACGGTTCGAGGGCGATCCACTGGGCTTGTGATTCGAAGGCAACGGTGCTGCCTTCGAGGAGAGCGTTCCCGCTCGCGTCGAAGCCGGTCCACAGGAAGAGGCTGCCCGCAAGCGGGAGCAGGCTCAGCGCGAAGGCGACCTGTGGTGCGTAGGCTTCCGGCGTGAGGAAGACAACGAGCGCTGCGACGAGCGTGACTGCGATGAGTGATTCGATCAACATTCAGAACCAGCCTCCGTAGATGCCGAAAGCCACAAGCAAAACGACCAACGAGATCGTGATCAGCGCCGCGTAGTTGGTGACGACGCCGGTTTGGAGCCTTCGGATTCGACCGCTTCCGAACAGGCTCACGCTTCCCGCGCCGTTGACGACGCCATCGACGACGCCCTGATCGAACGTATCGGCGGCGCGCGCCGTCCGCTGGGTCAGTCCCTCCGCGAGCCAGACCTGATACTCGTCCTGGTAGTAGTTCGCGACGAGGACGTCCTTTGCCCCGCCGAGTTTGTTCGTGTGTTCTTCGGGTTCGGGACCCCGATAGAGGAACACGGCCGCGCCAGCGCCCGCGAGCGCAATGGCGAGCGCAACGACGGCGGGCAAGAGCGGACTCAGCTCCGCAGCTTCGAACCCGGCGAACTCAGCCGCGATTGCCGTATACGTCGTGTAGGCGGTTTCCTCGGGGCCGCTGTCGAGCCAGCTGCCCAGGAACTCGATGTCCGCGCCCGTGATCTCCGCAACTGGAACCATGTTGATGAATCCCGCGACCGTCGCGAGGATTCCGAGAACCACAAGTGGAATCTTCATGTTCCAGCCCAGCGGGACCGGGTGTTCTGCGTGATCGCTTCGGGGCTCGCCGTGGAAGGTCAAGAGAACCATCCGGAAGGTGTAAAAGCCGGTGAAGAACACGGCCAAGAGCCCCATCGCGTACGCCGCGAGGATGATCGGCTCGTTGAGGCCGACGATCAGCGCGTCATAGAGGATCTCGTCCTTGCTCCAGAAGCCCGAAAAGGGCAGAATGCCCGCGAGCGCGAGCGAGCCCGCGAGGAAGGTCCAGTAGGTGACGGGCATTTTGTCCTTCAGCCCGCCCATGTTCCACATGTTCTGTTCGTGGTGCATCGCGATGATGACCGCACCAGCACCCAAGAACAAAAGTGCCTTGAAGAAGGCATGGGTCATCAGGTGGAACGTCGCGGCGACGTAGCCCGCGACGCCCAGCCCGAGCATCATATAGCCGTACTGGGAGATGGTCGAGTACGCGAGCACCTGCTTGATATCGTCTTTGACGACGCCCATCGTCGCGGCGAACAGCGCCGTAAAGCCGCCCGTGAAGGCGATAATTCCGAGTGCTGTGGGAGAAAGGGCGTAGAAGCCGAACATCCGGGCGACGAGGAAGACCCCGGCGGCAACCATCGTCGCGGCGTGGATCAGCGCCGAAACCGGAGTGGGGCCCTCCATCGCATCAGGTAACCAGGTATGCAACGGGAACTGGGCGGATTTGCCGATGACGCCACCCAGAACGAGAAGGCCAAGGATCGTAACCCACGTTTCGGCGGGGAAGCCGAACATGGTTTCGCCGCCGACGATCGCTTCCTGTGCGAGCTGTGGGAACGACCCCTCGCCCGCGAACTGCGCGGTGCCGAAGGTCGCGAGGATTCCAACAGTCCCGATGAGGAAGAAGTAATCACCGAAGCGCGTGACCAAGAAGGCCTTTTTCGCGCCGCTCGGTGGGGCGTCCTCGCGGAACCAGAAGCCGATCAGGAGGAACGAACACAGTCCGACTAGCTCGAAGAACATAAACGCCATCAGCAGGTTGTCCGCGAGGACGAACGAGAGCATGCTGAAGGTAAACAGACCGAGACCGGCGTAATACCGGGGAAGCCCGGTCTGTCCGTCGTCGTTCATATACCCCATACTGAACATATGAACCAAAAAGGCGATCAGCGAGACGATGATGAGCATCATCGTCGAGAGCGGGTCGAGCAGGATTCCGAACGTGAGCGTAATTGCGCCGTCGCCGACGCCTGCAACCCACGTATACAGGGTTTCGTTGTAGATCTCGCCGCCCGCCACCCTGATAGTAGCCCAGATCGAGAGCAACAGCGAGCCGGCCGTCGCAATCATACCAACAAGAGCGCCCCCTTTGGGCAGGTATTTCCCGAACGCGAGTGCGATCACGAACGAGGCGAGCGGGAACAGTGCGATCAACGGTGCGTATTCGAATGCCATCTATTACCACCTCATCGTCGTCGCCTCTGTCACATCGACGCCACGGAAGTTGCGGTAGAGAACGAGGATGATCCCGATCCCGACCGCGACCTCGGCGGCGGCGAGCGCCATCACGAACAGTGCAAAGGTCTGTCCGGTGAGATTGCCCCACAGCAGCGAGAAGGCGACGAAGTTGATGTTCGCTGCGTTGAGCATGAGTTCGACACTGATCAGAAACATCAGCGCGTTTTTGCGTGTGAGCACGCCGAACAGACCGATACAGAACACACCGGCAGAAAGGACGAGATACCACTCGACGGGAACGAGCAGCTGGGTAGGCATGAGGTCGAGCATTACTCCTCACCCCCCTCGAACCCACCGCGGTCGGGGGTAAGCGACGCACTTTCCTGTTCTTCGCGGCGTGCGAGCATCACCGAGCCGTCGAGGGCGGCGTCGAGAACGATCGCGATGGCGAAGAACGCCACAATAAACCCTTCCGCGGGGATCTCGCCCGCGTCGATGTTAAAGAGTGCATAACCGATGTTCGCGGTGATGTTCGCGTCGGCCGGAAAGCCTTGGGCTGTGGGAAACGACGAGGTGATGAAGACGAACGCGAGAACGAAGAAGAGCGCGATCGCTGCGATCCCCGGTGCGAGATGGCTGCCGATGCGGAACTCGGGTTTAGTCGGCATTGCTTGCCTCCGGATCGGTTGGTCCCGTCCCCTGTGCCCCCTGTTGTGCTTCGGTGGTCTCGTCGTGCGTCAGCATTACGGCGAACGTGATCAGGATGAGCACCCCGCCGACGTAGACGAGGATCTGCACCGCCGCGAGGAACTCCGCCTGCAGCGTCACGTAGTGGATCGCAACGCTCAAAAGCGCCACTCCGAGCAGGAGCGAGGCGTGCCAGACGTCCCTAACGAGGACGACGCCGAGACTGCTCGCGAGTGTCACCCCCGCAAACAGCACAAACGCCGCTGTCTCTAGTACCATTAGTTCAACACTCAGTCGCACGCCCTTTGAACATTTCGAGATTGCCCCGGCGTCTGACGCCGACGGACCGTTCTTATCACGAGCGAAACTCAAAATCAGAAGTTACAACGAACGAGTCATCACCGAAAGCGACCGGGCCGAAAACGCTATTCGACTATAGGCGACACTCGCAAGCGTGTTTCACCATTTTCGCCGGTTCGATCCCACTCTGTTCGGGTATCTCGGTTTTCTCTCGATGCCCGGCTACCTCTACGATCCGCTCTCACCCCTCCGGCTGTTCGCACTGCTATTTTTGTTCTGGCTGTGGCCCACAGTCCGAAATCTGTTTTCGAACGACGAAACCGAGCTATCCCGCTCGAACCAGACCGCATCACGAAGCACCGGTTCTGGGTGAGCAGCCTTCTCACTCTGTTCAATCCCTTCGTCCTCACTGCATCAATCGGTCAACTAGTCGGCCACCTCGTTATCTACGCCCGCTACCGGGACGGACTCCCCACGCCCGATAGCTACGAACCCGAAACCGTGTTCTCGCTGCCGTTTTTGAGTCGGTGGACCGCGATCAACGGTGGAAGTACCGGAGAAAATCCCCATTCGCGGGAGATCCTTACCCAGCGCTACGCCTCCGATTTCGTCGTTACCGAAGACGGATCGAGTCATACCGGCGAAGGTGTTCGATTAGAGGAGTATCACTGCTTGGACGAACCGATCCTCGCGCCCGCGGACGGCGAGGTGGTCGCCGCCTCCAACGGCCGCCGCGACTGTCCGTATCTCGGAGGCTGGGTCGATCCGTTCCAGCGGGATATTCGAGGCAACTACGTGACGATCCAGCACAGTGAAAACGAGTACAGCGTCCTCGCACATCTCCGGGAGGGCAGTCTCAATGTGGACGCGGGCGAGGAGGTCGAACGAGGACGGGTGATCGGCCGGTGTGGCAACTCGGGCAACTCGACCGAGCCACACCTCCACTTTCACGTCCAAGATCGTCCGAACTTCCTCCTCGGAATGGGATTGCCGATCACGTTCCGGGAGTTCGCCATCGAATCGGCGAACAGCTCGGAAAACCGTGAGAAGGGATCGGTCGAGCGAAACGAGGCCGTCCGTTCAGTCTAATACCTGATCGCCGATCGTGTTCCTGAGAATCTCGCTCATCTCCTCGTAGATCTCGTCATGTCTGACAGCGTGACGCGCGGGCGATTAAAATCAGGGGTCACGACCGTACAGTGTATATCTCGAACGAACCGCGCAGAAACCGTTCAGGTTCTCGCCGGTATATACTCGTGTAGCCGTTCGATGACCGCTCCAACCAGCTCCGCGGAGAGCTGTCCCTGTCGCCGATCGAGCGTGTGTAGCTTGATCGTGGTGACGTACCACGGCGAAACGTAGGACTGCTTTCGAGACCCACCGACAGTCCACGCCTCATCAGGTACTCGGACACTCTCGGTGTGTTGTTGTGTAGTCAGCGCAACGGCGACACACTCTGTCTCGGCAAAGGGATGATCCGGCGTATTGAGGATCAACCACGGCCGGTACGCGGCGCTCGATTTGTATGGAGCGGGTCCCCACCAGACGTTGCCGCGCGAATGAGCGTTCACGGTTCGTCTGAATCCGTCGTGGATTCGCCATCGACCCCCGGTCCCCACTCATCGGGGTCCTCGGGACCGAAGCGCTCGGTCACGGCCCGCGCGGCTTCCATCGCGGTCAGTGTCGTCGCGGCGTCTCTTTCGTTCGAAATCGCCCAGTACTCCCCGCGGTGTCTCACGAGTTCACGCTCTTCGAGCCGGGAAAGAACAACCCCGATACTCCCGCGAGCGATTCCCGTCTCTTCTCGGATCTCCTTCGGCGTGAACGCCTGCTCGGAGTGAGTTGCCAAGAAAGAGAGCACCCGATCGGCGTGAGTCTCGCCACCGCCATGGAGTTCGTTTTCGGGAGCGCCTTCGAACCGCTCGATGTCGATGGGCATGTATAATCAGATGTAATCGGACGTAATAAGTGTAAACACGAGAGGAGCGAGTGTGATTCAGTCTAACACCTGATCGCCGATCGTGTTTCTGAGAATCTCGCTTGTTCCTTCATAAATTTCGTTCAGCTTCGCGTCTCGGTAGTAGCGCTCGACGTCGAAATCCCTCGTGTAGCCATACCCACCGTGGATCTGAATCGCCTCGTTCGCCACCTCTCGACTCACTTCACTCGCATACAGCTTCGCCTGTGCGGCTTCTTTGATAAAGTCCTCCTCACGGATCTTCAGATCCGCTGCCTGATGCATGAGCAGGCGCGCAGCGCTCAGTTTCGTATCCATATCCGCGAGCTTGTGTTTGATCGTCTGGAACTCGCCGATGGGCTGGTTGAACTGCTCGCGCTCGTTCGCGTACTCGCGGGCGTCATCTAGAGCAGCTTGTGCGAGTCCAACGCCGCGGGCGGCGATAGTGATCCGTCCGCCATTGAGCGTTTTGAGCGCATGGACGAAACCCTCGCCTTCCTCGCCGAGTCGCCGGGATTCGGGGATTCTGAGGTCGGAAAACCGCAACTCGGCCGTGGGACAGCCCTTGTCGCCGAGCTTTTTTTCCGTACCTTCGACGAAAAACCCCTCGTCCTCTTCGGGGCGAACAATGAACGAGGAGATCCCCTTGTTCCCCGCCTCGGGATCAGTCTTCGCAAAGAGGGTGACCGTCTCAGCGACCGATCCATTGGAGATCCAAAGCTTCCCGCCGTTTATCACATAGTCGTCGGCCTCTTTTCTCGCCGTTGTCTCCATCGCGGGCACGTCGCTTCCCGCACCCGCCTCCGAGAGGGCAAAGGCTCCGACATCTTTCCCCTCCGCGAGCGGCGTCAGATACGTCCCTTTCTGTTCTTCCGTGCCGAACTCGTAGAGCATGTTGCCCGCAAGCGAGATGTGGGCGGCAACCACGGTTCCCAGTCCACCGGACCCCCGAGAGATCTCCGACAGTCCGATGGCATAGGAGTGGTAGTCGAGTCCTGCTCCCCCGTACTCCTCGGGAAACGGCATTCCCATCAGTCCCAACTCGCCCATCTCGTGTACGAGATCGTGAGGGAACTCGTCGATTTCGTCGATCTCGCTCGCACGTGGCTTGATCTCCTCGTCGACGAACTCCGCGATCATCTCGCGGATCTGTTTCTGTTCGGATGAGAGGCTAAAGTCCATATTCACCTATTTCCCGGTCGATTCTTTAGCGTATCGGTCGCACCGGTTCCCGAACAGATTCGATCAGTTATGTTTCGGGTTCGACAGCGGGCGATCCGGTGGTTTCAGTTCCGTCGTCGTTCTCCCCTCGAAGCGCCCCGAGCAGGAGCTCTGCGACCATCGCGATGACGAAGTACTTCCATGCGAGTGCCGCTACGACGACGAGTGCAGCGCCGCGCAGTGGGTGACCGCCGACGAGCGCCTTCCCCGCCGCACCGAGGATCGTCAGCGCGCGAAGGCGTTTCGAGCCGAGTCCAAGGAGCCGTTTCAGTGCCATGATCTGTCCTCAGGAAAGCGACACTCCTAAAGCTTCGGACGGCTCACGCCGGGTCCTGTGGGTTTTTTTATCTCCGACACGTAGAGCGCCCACCGGCCATGTCTGGATCCCCACGGAGTTCGTTGCCCGAAACCGACGCCGATCTCGAGTGGTGTCACGAGGCCGTCGATGGCGTCTCGCGGACGTTTGCACTGACCATTGACGTTCTCGAAGAACCGATGTCCTCACGGATCTGTGTTGGCTACCTCCTCTGTCGGATCGCGGATACCATCGAGGACGCCCGCCACATCCCCCCGAAGACCCAATCACGGCTCCTCCGGACCTACTACGCCGTTCTCGATCCGGCGGATCCCACGGACGTCACTGCGTTTACCGATGCCGTCGCCGAATGGATCCCCGAAGACGGCGTTCGCGAGGCCGATTGGGCGGTGGTTTCTCAGACACCCCGCGTCACCCGAACGTTCGAACGCCTACCCCAGGACGTAACGGCGGCGATCCGGCCACCCGTTCTCGAACTCGTTTCGGGGATGGCGCTGTTCGTCGAACGGTATGGCGACCATGGTGGTCTCAGACTCCAGACACGCGAGGAACTCGAAGAGTACTGTTACTACGCCGCAGGGACCGTCGGAATCCTCATTACCAATCTCATCTGTCGGGACGACGAAACGGGCAGCGCGAGCGAACCCGACGCGATCAACGAATCAACCGAACGAACGCTCTATGAGAACGCCGAATCGTTCGGACTCCTGCTTCAGCTCGTAAACATCGCAAAGGACGTCTACTCCGATCTGCGCGAGGAGGACAACGTCTACTTGCCGACGACATGGCTCGAAGACGAAGGAGTTCCACAGGAGCGGCTTCTCGAATCGGAGTATCGAAGCCGCTCATCGGCGGTCGTCAGACAAACCGCAGACCACGCCCGGAGCTTCCTCGACGACGCCCAGCGCTATCTCGAAACCCTTCCTACGATCGAAGGAAACCGCCTCGCCGCGTGGGCGATCCCCTATTTGTTGGCAGTTGCCACCCTCCGGGAACTCACGACACGCCCCGAGGACGCGCTCTCGGAGAACGGCGTCAAGATCTCGCGCGAAGAGGTGCAAGCGATCGTTACGCGCATGCTCGGCGAGACGGATGGCGATGTCATCGGCGATCTTCGAACGACGATCGCAGAACGCCCGTTCGATCAGGTCTGAGCCAACTGGGCGGCGATCTCCCGCGCTCGTTCGATCAGGTCTGAGCCAACTGGGCGGCGATCTCTCGCGCTCGTTCGACGTGTTCGTCCGCTTGCTCGTTCTCGGTCGTATCGACCGCTTCCAGCAGCCTCACGATATCTGTTGCACCCTCACGGCGAGCGTCGTCGGGCGCACCCCGTATCGCGTCAGCGACCGCCTGTGCCTCCCCGAGCCACCGGTTTGCCGTAGGGTCGATCGGGAGACCCTCGGTCGCCGCCAGTTCCCGATACAGCTCCGCCGTGAGTTCGCGCTCATTCGGATCTCTGTCGCTCACTCGTATTCGTAAAAACCAGTACCAGTTTTCTTCCCGAGATCACCTGCCTCGACCTTTCGTTTCAACAGGTAGGCAGGTTTGTAGCGGTCGCCCAGCTCCTCGTAGAGGGTTCGAGAGGCATTCAAACAGATATCGAGCCCGATATGATCGGCAAGCGTCAGCGGACCCATCGGGACGTTCGTCCCGAGTTCCATGCCATTATCTATGTCCTCTTTCGTCGCAACCCCTTCATCGAACGCCCGAATCCCCTCGTTGATCCACGGCATGAGGATTCGGTTGGTGACGAAGCCCGGTTTGTCGTCCGATTCCCACGTGGTCTTACCGAGCTCCTCCGAGAGGGCGTGGGCGATTTCTACTACGTCCTCGCTCGTTTTCTCGCCAACAACGACTTCAACGCCCTCCATGATCGGGACGGGGTTCATGAAGTGAAGTCCGATCACCTGCTCCTCGCGATCCGTCGCGCTCGCGATAGTCGTAATGGAAAGCGTGCTCGTGTTCGTCGCGAGGATCGTTTTCCGAGGGGTGATCTCTTCGAGATCCGCAAAAATCTCTTGTTTGATCTCCATCTCTTCGAGCGCAGCCTCGATCACGAGATCACAGTCAGCAAGATCGTGGAGTTCGGTCGTCCCCGTGATCCGTTCTCTCACGTCTTTGGCTTCCTCCTCGCCCAAACGATCTTTCGAGACGAACCGATCCAGACTGCTCTCAATCGACTCCAGCCCCCGCTGGACGAACTCGTCTTCGATGTCACGCATAACGACTTCGTACCCGCTCGCCGCACAGACCTGTGCGATGCCGTTGCCCATCGTTCCCGCACCGACGACGCCGATCCGCTCTATATCCTCGATTGTCACGCCTGCGCTTTTATTGTGGTCGGTCCTAAACGTACCGGCCAACGTTTACTACCTTCATAGTTAGTTATTCCGCGGGATCGACCGATACCGGGCGTTAGCGCACTGCTAATCGCCTGATAGGGTAGTGATAACACACGCGATCGGCAGTAGATTCTTATAGCAGGTAACGGAACTGTGAAACAGATGCTTCCACTCACCGACTCCCCGATCACGCGCGATGGAAAGGTACTGATCCTCGCCTACGACCACGGCTTAGAACACGGCCCCGTGGACTTCGAGCCAGTCCCCAAAACGATGGACCCAGAGCGGGTCTTCGAGGTCGGGACCCACGACGCCGTCACCGCCGTCGCAGTACAAAAGGGGATCGCGGAGGCCTACTACCCATCCTACGAGGACGACGTGAACCTCCTACTCAAGACGAACGGCACGTCGAACCTCTGGATGGGCGAACACGATTCTGCGGTCAACTGCTCGCCGGAGTACGCCGCCGATTTGGGGGCGGACGCCGTCGGGTTCACCCTGTATGGGGGCTCGAACCACGAAGTCGAGATGGCAGAGGAGTTTCGCGACGTTCAAGAGCGCGCCCGAAAGGAGGATATGGCCGTTGTGATGTGGTCGTACCCGCGCGGACAGGGGCTGAAAAACGATACGAAGCCCGATGTGATCTCGTATGCCACTCGATTGGGTCTCGAACTCGGTGCGGACATCACGAAGGTCAAGTATCCCGGCTCGCCCGAGGCGATGGAGCACGCCTGTGATATGGCCGGAAAGAGCAAGGTCGTGATGTCCGGCGGGTCGAAAGCGAGCGACGAGGAGTTTCTTTCAACGGTTGAAGATGCGATCAGTGCGGGTGCGTCGGGGCTCGCGGTCGGGCGAAACGTCTTCCAGCGCGAGAACCCGACCCAACTCCTCGATGGACTCGAACAGGTGATCTTCGAGGGGAAGAGCGCCGACGACGCACTCGCAGCAACCGAGACGGCCGCCGCGGACGACTGATGGATCACGCAAACGTCGTCGAAGAAGTCTTCGAGGTCGTCGCACAGAGCGCCCCCGAAATCAGGGGAGCGCTTCCGGGGAGACGAACCGAAACGAGCGGGCAGAACCCGAGCGGCGAACTCCGACTCGCGGCCGACGACTATGCCGACGAACTCCTAGAGGAGCGTCTCGGGGAGATCGACGGCGTGGGTCGGTACGCAAGCGAAGAGACCGAAGAGAGCGTCGATACAGGTGACGGACTTTCCGTTGCAGTTGATCCGCTCGATGGCTCCTCGAACTTGAAGCCGAACAACACGATGGGGACTATTGTTGGCGTCTACGACGCACCGCTGCCCGCCGCCGGGCGCGATCTTGTCGGAGCGACGTACGTCCTCTACGGCCCGATCACGACGATGGCGACCGCCGTCGAGGGCGAGGTTACCGAGTACGTCGTGACCGATGGCGAGCGCGAAGCCGTGAGAGAGAACCTCACGCTGCCCGAGGATCCGGCGGTCTACGGATTCGGCGGACGAGTTCCCGACTGGACCGAAGACTTTTCGAGCTTCGTCGAGGGAATCGAGAGCGACGAGAGCCTCCGGCTTCGCTATGGAGGATCGATGATCGGCGACGTGAATCAGGTGCTCACGTACGGCGGAATCTTCGCGTATCCCGCACTCCAGTCCGCCTCGGAAGGCAAGCTTCGACTCCAGTTCGAGGGCAATCCTGTGGGGTATATCGTCGAAACAGCGGGTGGGCGTTCTTCCGACGGTGAACGATCCCTCTTGGAGATCGAACCCGACGAGCTTCACCAGCGCGCGCCGGTCCACGTCGGCTCAACTGAGTTGATCGATCGGCTCGAGGACGCGCTGGACTGACGCCGCTCGGTGTCGAAATCGGCGGTCAGGAACAAAAATGAGCACGCTTATCCGACACACGTAGAACGTACTCACATGCCACGCGACTACGACCCGTCCGCGATACCGGCCGTCCACAACCTGCGGAACATCGCGCCGTATCGCGAGGAACCGGGGTTCGAGCAGGTCGTCTTTCGCGGTATCGATCAGATGATCGGCCTCTCCCGGATTACCCCAGAGAGACCGGACAGCGAGCCGCATACGCACCCCTACGAACAGATGAACATGCTCGTCAATGGTCGTCTCGACTTCCTCGTCGACGGCGAGCGGGTTTCGCTCGAACCCTACGACGCATTGACGATCCCTCCCGAGATCCCCCACACCTCGCGTGCGGTCGATGGGGAGACCGCGACGCTGCTTGCCGTCTGGCCGCTTCGGGAGGATCGACTCGACGGGACGGCGTATCAAGAGGAGTTTCCCGAGCTGTAGTCGCGGTTTCTCGTCCGACACTGATCGATTAGCGAACTCGGCTTCCCCCGAGCCTCCGCATTCGCTAACCACTCGATCTCGAAGCACAAGAGCGCGCCGCAGCCGTCGAATGCCTCCTCGAACTGCTCGTCACGTTCGATGTCGGTCGAAACCAGCACGTGGTTGGCTTCGATCTCTTCTGCGCGCTCGGCCAGCTCGCTCGCCTCCGCTGCGGGGATCGACTCGGCGAGCAGAAGCGTCTCGACGGCGTCGTACGTGAGCGCTTCGTCGACCTTCTGTACTCGGACTGGGCGTGATCGCGCTCGATCCGGTTTCGAACCGGATCGAGCGACTCTTCGGGCGGGATCGCGACCGTCACGAGCGTTGTTCGGTCGGCTGATGCAGCTTTTACTTCTTCGATCCGTTCGTGAAGCTCGTGTGTAGCAGCACTCATATCAATTGAGTACGTCGATTGGATTCAATTGTGAACACCGGGGCCGCCTGAACGTTGGTCCTGCGTCTGCTGGTCGAAAACGTTTGACTGGCGTTACGCCGGCGGATGGACGACGAGCGCGTCCACCAACCCGGTCGCCGCGACCGCGGAGGCGAGAGCGAGCATCAGGGGTAAGGAGACAGAAAGCGTCGCTTGTGCCGCAAATCCGGCGATGTAGACGCTAGGAATTATTCCGAGAAGCAGGTCCGCTCTCGAAACGTGGCGTCCGCTCTCCGTGTTTTCCATCGTAATTAGATCTAATTACGGCTATTCACTAAAAGCTGGTGGCCTAAAGGGGTCTCGTAGCCAACCGAATCGTTTTCCTCCCTCAACTGACTCGCGAGTGTCGTTCGACGACGGGAACTCTATGAGTTTCTACGAGATCCCTCTACGGTGGGCTGTTCCACTCCTCGCCGTTGTCCTGTGGATCGTAGCCGACGCTCGTTCGAGCCTGCTCGATGTCGAACCACCGCCGGTCGTTGTCGCTCACGCCATACAGGATCTCGAAGTCGCGATCAGCGCTCAGACAGCACTCGACGAGATGGGCGCAGTCGCGCCGCGAGAGCCACGTCCCCTTCATTCGTGCGACTTCTCGTTGGTAACCTTCGCTCCCTCGGTTCCATTTTCCGGCTTCGACGCCGCGTTCCGCATCGCCATAGGGATGGTCGTATCCGGGGTCACGGACGCTGCCGATCCGCAGGGCGAAAAATTTCATCCCTTCGTTCTCGACGTACTGACGACCAAAGGCCTCGCCGCAGGCCTTTGACGCGCCGTAGTGTGAGTCCGGCCTGATCGGATCGGTGTGATCGACTACCAAGTCATAATCGGGTTCGTAGAGCGCGGGCGCGTGTTCGTCCTCGTACATCCCGACGACGTGGTTCGAGGAGGCGAAGATCACACGATCGACGCCCGACTCGCTCGCCGCCCGGAGGACGTCCCCCGTGCCGATGATGTTGTTCGTGAGTGCCTGCTCCCATGTGGCGTCGGTCGCCGGATAGCCCGCGAGGTGGACCACCGCCTCTTTCTCGTCGAAGGCGGGCCGAATCGCGTCGTAGTCGGCGATATCTGTGGTATAGTCTGGGTCTCCCTCGACGTCGAGTGTGGTGAACTCGTGGTCGAGATTCTCGGTGATGGCCGTCCCGACAGTGCCGTTCGCGCCGGTCAGAAGCACGTCCATAGGTGGGATTCGAGGATCGTCGGTATAGTCGTGGGGATCGTCAATGGAAAACGGTTTGAGATCACCCCTCACAAACGGGGTATGAACGTCCGGATCAGCGCGGGCGCGAGCGAGGAGGAGGCCTCCGCGATTGCCGCCGCGCTTGGAGAGCACGTCGAAGGCGAAGTAGAGGTCTACGTCGGGGATAGCGAAGAGCCGGCCGTCGTACACGAGACGAGCATCGAATACGAGGACGATCTCGGCCCGACCGAGCGCGAAGAACTCCTGAGGGAGGAGATTACCGAGATCGAACTCGGCGGTCCCGAGAAGTACAAAAACCGACTCCCCGAGCAAGGAAAGCTGTTCGTCCGGGATCGTCTCGATCTCTGGTTTCCCGATGGACTGCTCTTCGAGGACGGCAAGTTCGCGGGGTTCGATGCCGAGGATCAGCTTCCCGCGGACGGCCTTCTGACTGGTGCGGCGGAGTTCGATTCTCGAAAAGTTCATTTCATGGCGAACGATTTTACGGTAAAGGCGGGCAGCATGGCCGGGAAGGGCGTCGAAAAGTTCCTGCGGATGCAACAGCGCGCGCTCAAATCCGGAAAGCCGGTGCTGTATCTGATGGACTCCTCTGGGGGCAGGATCGACCAACAGTCGGGGTTTTTCGCCAATCGAGAAGGGATCGGGAAGTACTACTACAATCACTCGATGCTTTCGGGCAGAGTGCCCCAGATCTGCGTCCTCTATGGTCCGTGTATCGCAGGAGCCGCATATACCCCCGTGTTCGCTGACTTTACGATCATGGTCGAGGGGATGAGCGCGATGGCGATCGCGAGTCCACGAATGGTGCAGATGGTCACCGGCGAGGAGATCGATATGCAGGATCTCGGTGGACCACAGATCCACGCCGAACACTCAGGAAGCGCGGATCTCGTTGCACGGGACGAAGAACACGCTCGAAAACTCGTCTCGAAGCTCATCACCTACCTGCCCGACAAGGCCGGCGAGAAACCCCCACGACAGAAGGTAAAACCGCCCAAAAAGTCACCCGAGGGGATCGATTCTATCGTTCCGAACGAGCCAAACCGAGGCTACGACATGGTCGATCTGATCGAGCGGGTCGTTGATCGAAACTCCTATTTCGAACTCAGACCCGACTACGGCGCTGAGATCATCACCGCTTATGCACGTATCGACGGCCGGCCTGTAGGAATTGTTGCAAACCAGCCGAACCACCGCGCGGGGGCGATCTTCCCCGACGCCGCAGAGAAGGCCGCCGAGTTCATCTGGAAATCCGACGCCTACGATATCCCCCTGCTCTATCTCTGTGACACGCCCGGCTTCATGGCGGGATCGGGCGTCGAAAAGGACGCGATCCTCGAAAAGGGAAAGAAGATGATCTACGCGACCTCGAGTGCAACGGTTCCAAAACAGTGCGTAGTGGTGAGAAAGGCCTACGGCGCGGGGATCTACGCGATGAGCGGGCCAGCCTACGATCCCGAAAGCACCATTGGGCTTCCCTCCGGCGAGATCGCGATCATGGGTCCGGAGGCGGCGATAAACGCGGTCTATCGAAACAGGCTCGACGCGATCGACGACGAGGAGGAACGGGCGGTACGCGAAGAAGAACTGCGCGAGGAGTACCGGCGGGATATCGACGTCCACCGGATGGCAAGCGAAGTCGTCATCGACGAGATCGTCCCACCGAGTTCGCTGCGCGAGGAGCTGGTCAATCGGTTTGCGTTCTACGAGAACCTCGAAAAAGAGCTGCCCGAAAAGAAACACGGCACGATCCTTTAGTATCTCGTTTATACGGGATAACGGGGAGATAACTATAGTATCATATTAGGAACATCACGTTGAATGACGACTCACGAGACAGGGATCTGGAGGTCGCTCAACGAGTACGAGGCGGCGCTCTGGGGGTTGGTCGTCCCCTCGATGCTCGCCGATACCGTCCTCACCTACTACGGGATCGAGCGCGGACTCGCGGAGGGAAACCCGATCGCCCGATTCGGTCTCGAACAGTTCGGCTACGGGGCGCTTGGCGCGCTCAAGATCTTTGCGCTCGCGATCGGACTCGTCGGCCGGGCGCTCCTTCCCGAGGGCTACACCGCCGTTGTCCCGCTCGGACTCGCGATCCCGTGGACGATCGCCTCGGTGATCAACGCGACGCTGATCGTCACCGCGACCTAGTCCGTAGAGCGCTTCAGCGAAAGCACCGTTCGCTCGAACTCACAGACCAGCTCGTCGTCTTGGTTCAAAACCTCGACGTGCATGGTGACGACGCCGCGCTCGCCATTCGAGGTTTCTCGCTTCTCGGTGATGGTCGAGCGCGCACGGATCGTATCGCCGTGAAACACGGGTTGGGGATGGGAGACGGAATCATACGAAAGGTTGGCGACGATCGTTCCGTCGGTGGTTTCGGGGATCGAGAGACCGACGGCGAGGCTCATGGTGTACAGGCCGTTGACGAGGCGCTTTCCGAACTGGCTCTCGGAAGCGAACTCGCTGTCGAGATGGAGTGGCTGCTGATTCATCGTCATATCACAGAACTGTTGATTATCGGACTCGCTTATCGTCCGACGTTTCTCGTGTTCGATCGTTTCGTCAATTTCGAACTCCTCGTAGTACAGTCCGGGCATACGTTTCGATCGACGTGAACGACAAAAATGATGGGGTTCGCGGGATCGGTGTCCCGTCACTCAAAAGAGGCTCACCGCTCCGCCGAAGACGCCGAGCGTCAGGAGAAGGCGGCCGAGGCTTCCGACGAACGTCGCCACCGCGAACTTCCAGTAGCTCTCCTCGAGGACCGCGAACGCGTAGACCGAGATGGTATCCGGGAAGAAGGGGATACAGAGCGCGATCCCGAGACCCACATAGCCGTACTTCCGAGCGATCCCGACCGTTCGTTTTTCGGACCACGAGATAACGTCGAACCGCGAGCGTTCGAGCCAACGGATGATCGGACCCGACCGCTTTGCTTCCTGCCCGATGTGGAACGCGAACAGGCTCCCGATCGCCTTGCCGATCGCGCTGGTGAGGACGATGATACCGAGCGTCAGTACCCGCGATTGGGTGATGTCCAGCGGCGCGACGAGAACGATCTCGCTGGGGCCGGGCAGGGCGAATGCGATGAGAAAGGAGTAGGCGAAGACGATCCCGACGCCGGGCCATCCGGTCGCCGTCTCGATGATGACCTGTGCTCCCTCGATTCCCCCGTTTACCACTCCTTCCCACAGAAGGAGTGTTGCCCCACTCATCGGGCCGTTCACAGTGGCCGTTCGGGTAACGTCGGGATAAACCCTTTCCCTTCCCCTTCGGTCGGAAAGGTACACCGATAGGGATCGCGCCCGAACGTCCGGTATGCTCAGACGAAGCGTCATGTTCACTCCCGGTGACCGGCCCGAAATGCTTCGGAAAGCACCCGAGAGCGATGCGGACGTGATCGTCTTCGATCTGGAGGACGCGGTGGCTCCCGAACGGAAAGCCGAGGCCCGCGGGATCGTCGGGGATCTCCTTTCCGATCCCGAATTCGATCCCGATTCCGAGATCTGCCTCCGAGTCAACCCCGAGTTCGCGGAGGATCTTACGGTTCTCGAACACGCTCGGCCAGATAGCCTCATGCTGCCGAAAGCCGCGAGCAAAGGGGACGTTGCTGCACTCGACGAACAGGTCCGGGAGTACGGCAGTTCCCTGCCCCTACTCGCGCTGATCGAGAGCGCTGCCGGTGTGCTTGCCGCTCCTGAAATAGCCGAACAGGACGCTACGGATGCACTCGTCTTCGGTGCGGAGGATCTCTCGGCGGACATCGGCGCGACCCGGACAACTGAGGGAACGGAGGTGCTCTACGCCCGCGAGCGAGTCGTGATCGCCGCGAGCGCCGGACCACCGCACCGGCGCCGCGTCGGCAAGCGGCGCCCCATGGCGGGCCTGGAAACATTCGGTGATGGCCTGTCGTTGCATGGT
>JADFQH010000010.1:18617-20399 GCA_022561895.1 Methanobacteriota archaeon
CGGAGGGATAAACGCTATCGACACCGTCTACACCGATATCGAGGATATCGACGGGCTTTCCGACGAAACCCGGTTTGCGATTCAGTTGGGCTACGATGGCAAGATGGCGATCCACCCCGGTCAAGTAAAGCCGATCAACGAGGCGTTTACACCCGATTCCGAGGAGATTGCGTGGGCCGAGCGAGTGCTCGATGCCCGCGACCGCGCGAACGAGGAAGGACGGGGCGTTTTTCGCGTCGATGGCGAGATGATCGACGCCCCCCTGATCGCCCAGGCCGAACGGATCAAAGAGCGCGCTCGTGTCGTAGAAACCAAATAGCGATTCGGTCGTCGAACTCATAAGGGCGGTTGTCGTCCCTTACCGGTGATCGGTGACCCGCACGGGCGATCACCGGTAAATTGTTATAACCGCCCTTATCAGGGCCAGAGCCCACGCGCCTCGTGTGCTTTCGCGAGTCGAGAGAGCGCAACGACGTACGCCGCATCACGCCACGAGATCTCGCGCGTGTTGACTTCCTCGCGGACGGCCTCCCACGCGGTCAGCATCTCTCGTTCGAGTTCCTCGTTGACCCGTTCGAGTTGCCACGCCCGGCGGTTGATGTCCTGTAACCACTCGAAGTAACTGACGGTGACGCCGCCGGCGTTGGCGAGGATGTCCGGAATCACCGGAACGTTTCGTTCCTCGAAGATCGCGTCGGCGGCGAACGTTGTCGGACCGTTTGCACCCTCGACGATTATGTCCGCCCGTACGTCGCCGGCGTTGTCTTCGGTGAGAACGTTGCCGACTGCCGCCGGGATGAGCATATCGACAGCCAGTTCGACCAGCTCCTCGTTGCTGATCGTTTCGTCGGCGTACTTGGTGACCGCTTCGGGCTCCTCTTCGTGGGTCGGAATCGAGTCGATCTCGAGACCACTCGGGTCGTAGGCAGCACCGTTGACGTCGCTGACGGCAACGACGGCAGCGCCCCACTCGTCGAGCAAATGGGCGGCGTTCGCGCCGACGCTGCCGAACCCCTGAACCGCAACCGTCGTCTCCTCGAGCGGATAGCCGTAGTAGTCACAGGCTTCGCGGGCGATGATCGCGACGCTTCGGCCGGGCGCGTCCTCGCGGCCGTAGCTGCCGCCGATGACCGGGGGCTTGCCGGTGACGACACCCGGCGTGGTCTCGCCTTCGAGCATACTGTAGGCGTCCATGAACCACGACATCGCCCGAGCGTCGGTGCCCATGTCGGGCGCGGGGATATCGTGCATCGGGCCGATGACGTCGCGCAGCTCTTGGGCGAACCGGCGGGTGAGTCGCTCCTTTTCCCCATCGCTCAGTGATTTCGGATTGATGACGATGCCGCCCTTCGCGCCGCCAAAGGGGAGGTCCATCACCGCACATTTCCACGTCATCCACATGGACAGGCCGATGCACTCGTCTTCGGTCACAGCGGGGTGGTAACGCATCCCACCCTTGAAGGGCCCACGAACGCTGTCGTGCTGGGCGCGATAGCCCGTGAACACCTCGACGTGGCCATCGTCGTGTTCCAGCGGGATCGACACGCGCTGGACTTTCATGGGGTGTTTGAGCCGCTCGATCACGTTGGCATTCAGATCGAGATGGATGGCTGCTCGTTCGAGTTGGCGACGGGCCGTTTCGAGCGCTGACTCGGGCTCTGTTTGCTGTTCCGGTTCACCGGCGTCGGCCGCTTGATTCGTTGTGTTCGAAGCCATGCTCGGATATATTACTCCAGCGCGGTTCCTGGATTACGCAGAGCCGCTCCACATCCGGAACACGAC
>JADFQH010000256.1 GCA_022561895.1 Methanobacteriota archaeon
GTTCGAGGCGTACAGCCCGAACAACGTATGAAGCACTGACCAGCCGGTCGCAGCAAACGCCGCGCCCGGAAAGGCCTGTTTTAACGAGATCGACTCCACGTCGGGGAGGAAGTAGTACATCGGAAGAAAGACCAACGAGAGAGCCGCAAGCAAGAGTAGCGGGGTGAAGAATCCGAACGGAACGTCGGGGAGGATGACCAGCACCGCCCCGAGTCCAATCATCCCGACAGCGGCGACGATGATCGCTCCGAAGACGATCACGGCGTTGATGATCTGACCGACGGGCTTGTCCAACGAGTGAGCATAGCAACCGTCGCCCCGCCACGGCCCGATTCGGCGGTGATCGCGTCGTCCAACGCGTCCTGACCCGAAGGGGCGAGATACTCCCCGGCCTGTGCGACGATCTGATCCGCAAGGGCCTGTCCGCCGACGAAGCTGGCAACGATGAAGACGAACGCGAGCAGCGGAATGAGTGACACGAACGCGTAGTACGCGATACTCGCCGCAAGAAACGTGGCTTCGTTTTCCTGGACCTCCTCGACAACATCACGGGCGATGCCTACGGCGTTTCCAATGCGGCGATTCACATCGGGATTGGGACGGGCAGCTACAAATACTCGGGGGATTGTCAGTCGCGAGGAGAGTCGACCGCCTCTCGAATCTCTTGGACGGTTGCCGACGTTTTGAACGCCGTTCCGTGGTAGTGCGCACGCGAACACTCGAATCCCGCGTTCTCGATCAGTGATAGGAACTCGTCCATCGATTCTGCCGGTCTGCCCCATTCCTTACAGAGGCGATGCTGATCGTAGTGTGCCGGTAGATCGAGCTCCGATTCGAGGCGCTCGACCAATCGATGGGCGCGTTTCGCACTCCCCCACTCCTCGTCGATTTTCTCGCCCACCTGCTCGGCAAACTCCCGATCCCGGATCGAACCGAGCCAGACCGGTCCCGCCGTAAGCACCCGATTCGACCCACAGAGCGGGCAGGTTTCCCATGGATCGGCGATTAGCCCCTCACTCCCCTCGCGGTGCAGACAGTCCTCACAGTGGTCGAGATAGCCCAACTGCTCGATCGAGTGGTTCCCATCCGTTGCGCTATGGGAAAGATCGAGATACGTGCGGACGTAGTGGCGAGTCACGTGGCTGAAGATCGGGAGGATCCCGACGTCGTAGCGTGCGGCGGTGCGGGCAAGCGCCGAAAGCAGGATTCGGAGCCCCATCTCGGAGTGATAGTCCGTGTTCTGTGGGACGGCGCTGTACTTCCTGACGCCGCTTTCGAAATGTGCACCACACAACGGAGCGGTGTCGGTGGCGGTAACACAGACCATGTTGCGGACGTTGGCGAAGGCCGCATCGGCAAACGGAATCGGCGTGCCATACGGATCGAGATCGACGATATCGAACAGCTCCTCGTGGAGCAGGGCGTTCGCGTCGCGGTTTTCTACAGTGCCATCGAGATCATTCGCTTCGAGGTTTGCCCGACAGAGTGCGGCGTTTTCTTCCTTGTAGTCACAGAGCGTCGCGTCCCAGCCATCGCTCGCGGCACGCGCTCCTCTAATTCCGGTTGCGCTCATCGCGTCGAGATACCGCTTTGCGCGCGGTTCGCGCTCGTGGTAGGCCCGGAGAACGGCGATCGTCAGATCCCGATTGAGCTCCTGATCCGGGTTGTAGAAGGCTTCTCCGGTGTCGATTTCGACCCCGCCCTCGCGTACGCGCATGGGTACTGATCGGTGACGGACGGGCGAAAAACCATGCGATCCGGCGGAACGGAACCGAACCGACTTAGCTACCCCCTTCGAAGAGCAGGTGTGCCGGACCCGGTCGAGAGCTGGAGAGCGGACCTCACGAGTGCAGGGCAGCTTACTGGCCCCGTAGCCGAGCGGATCATCGACACCCACGGCGACCGCGGGGTCCGGGCGATCGAAGCCGTCACCGAGAGCCGGGTCAAGGAGTATCGGGATTTTACGGTCGTCGTCGGCCACGACGAGGAGTACGTCGTCGAGGGGCGGGGCTGTACCTGTGCGGACAGCGAGTACAACCTTGATCCCGAGGACCCCAGCGAACGCTGTTGGCACGCGCTCGCCGTCGTGATCGCGGAAGCGACGGGCCGGGTCGATGAGCACGATATGTGGTACTCGGAAGTCAGGAGTTTTCTTTGAAAACCGCAGAGTCGGATCGTCCGAAACGGTAGTGAAAACGGTACGCACAAGCGCGAAAGGGTTTCAAGAGCATCTATCCACGATATGTAGTGATGAGTTCGTCTCCTAGCGAGCGACTGTCGGACCTGCCCCCGAGTGCAAAACTCGTCTTCCTCGTCCTCGAGTATCACGGCTCGCTTACTCAACAGGAGATCCGCGAAGAGTCGCTGCTGACGGCCCGAACGGTCCGATATGCGCTCTCTCGATTGAAGGAAGACGGATTGGTCGAGGGGCAGATCTCGTTCATGGATGCGCGACAGTGCATCTACTCCCTCTCCGAAGCGGGTGAAACGGCCGTTCGACCAGCGCCGTGCTGATAGGGATTATCGTCGCCAACCGGGTTGTTTCTTCCGGTCACACGGTCCACGTTGATCGGTTAGCGAGCAGGAGATCGATGAAGCCCTACGATAATCCCTATGAAAAGGGCGAGGAATTCACGCCAGTGAATCCCGAGGGCTTTCGTTAGAAACCGATCGCCTGGCCGTCCCGACGGGGTTCCGAGCCGCCGATCAGCGTCCCATCGTCCTTTCGGAGGATCAACTGCCCGCCGCCGTAGTGGTTCGCATCGGGAACGAAGTACTCCTCTTCGGTGATCACGTCGTGGCCGCGCTCGCGGAGGTTATCGATCGTTTCATCGGGCAGGCGCGAGGTTTCGAGGGTAACTTCGTGGTCCTCGACGAATCGGAATCGGGGCGTGTCGATCGCGGCCTGCGGGTTCAGTCCCGAATCCACGAGGTTGGCAACGACCTGCATGTGACCCTGTGGCTGGATATCTCCACCCATCACGCCGAAAGAAGCCCGGAACTCGCCGTCTTCCGCGAGCATCGCGGGCACGAGCGTGTGGAACGGACGCTTTTCGGGTGCAAGCGCGTTCGCGTCCTCTGGGTCGAGACTGAACGACTGGCCGCGGTTCTGAAGGATGAACCCACCGACGACGAGACCGCTAGCAAAGACGGAGAACCCGCTGTTGATCAGCGAGACGGCGTTGCCATCGCCATCCACCACTGTGAGATAGACCGTGTTGCTCGGCCCGTCCGCCTGGGCTTCGTACTCGCCGACTGAGGAACCGATCTCGCCCGCGCGATCGCTCGCGTAGGACTTCGAGAGCATCGTGTCGAGGGGGACGTCCTCGAATTCGGGATCGGTGACGAACTCGTAAGCGTCAGCGAAGGCAATTTTCACTGCTTCGATCATGTGATGGAGGCGCTCGGGGTCGGCTGGGTCCTCACTGACATCGAAGTTTTCTAGCAGGTTGAGGGCCTGGAGCGCCACCACACCTTGCGTGTTCGGCGGATGCTCTAAGACCTCCATTCCCCGGTACTCCGTACTGATCGGGTCGCCCCACGTGCTTTCGTGACTCTCCAGATCCGAAAGTTCCATCACACCGTCGTACTCCTGTACTTTCTCGACGATCTCCTCGCCGAGTTCGCCCCCGTAGAACGTCTCGATGCCCTCCTCGGCGATGCGTTCGAGCGAGTCAGCGAAGTCGGGGTTTGCGAACATCTGTTCGGGCTGTGGGGTTTCGCCATCGACCAGGAAGGTCTCTGCGAACGCATCGAACTCGCTGACGCGGGGGGCGGCCGCCTCCTGCTGGGCCGCGACGTACTCGCTAACCGGGACGCCTTGGCGGGCGTATTCGATCGTGGGCTGGAGGAGCTCTCCGAACTCACACGTGCCGTAGCGTTCGGCAAGCTGATGAAATCCGTCCACGGCACCGGGCACCGTGACAGGGAGACCGCCCTCCGTCGGAACGATTGGTTCGCCGTCTTCCGTTTCATCGGTGCGCTCACGATAAGTGTCGATATCGGCCGCTTGCGGAGCGCGCCCGCTCCCGTTGAGTGCCTCAAATTCGCCGTCGAAGTGGGTGAGGGCGAACATATCTCCACCGATGCTAGTCATCTGTGGTTCGACGAAGTTGAGCATCGTCGCGGTCGCGACGGCGGCATCAGCAGCATTTCCGCCGTTCTGGAGCGTCTGAACCCCGACCTGTGCGGCGAGCGGGTGGCTCGTCGCGACCATTCCATGCTTTGCCATCACCGCAGATCGGCGGCCGATGAACTGCCAGGGATAGTCGAACCTCGCACCGGTGGTTGGGCTGACGCTTGTCTCGATGCCTGCGCCGATCCCGTCGTCCTCTGAACCCGATCGATTCATGGCCGGGAATAGCAGCCGTGGCGGTTCTAAGGCTTTCTTTTCGGTCCCCGCCCATAGTGATCTGCGCCCGGTCAAAATCCGATTACCTGCTCATGTCGGCGAAGCTCTGAGAAGAGAAACGCCCCCGCTGAAGAAGCAAAAGTAAA
>JADFQH010000257.1 GCA_022561895.1 Methanobacteriota archaeon
GACTTTGGAGGCTACGCCCCTGTGAAATCACTTTGTAACCCGGTACAATTGCTCAGCCCTGGTGGATTGGTCGGCGGAGTGGTTGCTGACAGTGTCGGCAGCGTAACGGTACTGTACGGAATGGGCGGTGTTGTGGCTGTCGTCGGTCTCTGTTTCCTTCTGTACCCACAACTCCGCGCGCTCCCCTCGGTCACTGAAGCTGATGAGACGACACTTGGACTATGACTCTTTCTTATCCGAGCGTCGTCCGAACCGCATCCGCAAGTGCGTTCACCCGAAGCGAGTGTTCGAACTCGTCGCAGATCCCGTTGGTGACGTAGGCGAAGGCGAGTCCGTCCTCGGGATCAGCCCAGCCGACGATACTGCCCAGCCCGCCGTGGCCGAACACCCGGTCGGGGGAGACGGTCCCGAACTTCCCCCACGGGCTCCCGCCGAGGACGAACCCCATGCCGTATCGACGGGGGACCCCGAGGGTGGCGTCCTCCTCGACGTTCGCCTGTTCGGTCGTCATCGCTTCTATCGTGCTTCGTTCGAGGAGCCGTGTTCCGTCGAGTTCGCCCCCGTTCGCCAGACAGCTATAGAACCGCGCCATATCGCGGGCGCTGCCCGTCGCGGAGGCCGCGGGGATCACCGCGCGGTGGATCGCCTCCTGATCGAACAGCGCCGCGGCCTCAGCGTTCGAGAAGGCGTCGAGCCCCGCGTCCATCGAACGGGCGCGCTCGCCGGGTTCGAAGCCCGCGAGGCTCGCGGTGGTATCGGGCTCTCCTTCGGGGATGCCGAGATCAGTGTCGTCCATCCCGAGGGGCGAGAAGACGTGCTCTGCGAGGAACTGGTCGATCGGCTCGCCGCTCGCCCGGCGAACGAGCTCACCCACCAAGAACCCGTACGAGAGCGCGTGATACGCCGCCGTCGAGCCGGGTTCGAAGGTGAGTTCGGCCTCCTCCATCGCTTTTATCGCACTCTCCCAGTCGGGCCAGCGTTCCGGCTGGGCGTCGAAGGCGGTCTGGTGCAGTCCCGCTTGGTGCGAGAGGACGTGCCGGACGGTGATGTCTGCCTTCTCGCTTCCCTCCGCTGCGAACTCGGGCCAGTGCTCTATTACGGGATCGTCGTACCCGATCCACCCCTCCTCGACACACTGGTGGAGCGCGACGCCGGCGTAGGGTTTGGTACACGAAAAGAGGACGTGCTTTCGTTCGGGCGTGGTATCCTCGCCGTTCGGTCCGGTCGTGCCATCCGCGAGATCCAGTACGAGGTCGCCCTCGTGGTAGACCGCGAGCTGTGCACCGTGGTGAAGCCCCGCCTCGACGTGGGTTTCGAAGGCCGCTTCTATCTGTTGGATCCCGTCCATATTCCCTACTCTATGGACTATCGCTAAAACTTCATGGTCGATGGGGCGAAACCTGTCCGCTCCGCAACATTCTTTTGGACGCACTCCGTGGATACGGTAGTGAGTCCTCCACACCTTGCGGTTCTCGATGCCTCCCACGGCGATCGAAACACGAAACGAAACTTCCGGCGCGAACTCGACGCCTCCCTCTCGGAGTTCGACGTTACAAACGAACAGATCCCTGATGGGTTCGACTACGATGGGGTGATCGTCACCGGCTCGCGCTCGTCGGTCTACTGGGACGAGCCGTGGATCAGTCCAATGAAAGAGTGGCTCGATGAGGTCATCGAGCGCGATATCCCCTGTCTCGGTATCTGCTACGGCCACCAGCTTCTCGCCGACGTTCTCGGCGGGACCGTCGAGGGGATGGGTGCCTACGAGATCGGTTACAACACGGTGACCCATACAGGGGAGTCGGAGCTGTTCTCGGGGATCGACGAGGAGTTCCTCGTCTTTACGACCCACTCCGACGCCGTGACCGAACTCCCGCCCGGCGCACAGGCGCTCGCCGAAAACGAGTACTCGAACCACGGTTTCCGGAAGGATCACGTCTTTGGCGTCCAGTTCCACCCCGAGTACGACATGGAGACCGCAGAGCAGCTCACTCGGCGCAAGGATCTCACCGAAGAGCGCCGCGCCGAGGTACTCGCGGGGATAACTGAAGACAACTACGCCGCCGCTTGCGAGGCAAAGCACGTCTTCGAGAACTTTACCAAGTACGTCACCGAACTCCGCGCGGCCCCGGTCGCCGCGGACTAACGCGCTCGCTCGAGCATTTCTATTGGTTGCCTACTTCCGCCCTTTTCTTACCACTGCTAAATCTCGGCGCACTCGATAGGAGCGTTTTTTAGGGTTGGGAACGACCCTCACCCATGCTCGACTACGTGGACCTGGAGGCCGATCTCGACAGCGAAGAGCGGATGATCCGGGATACGGCCCGCGAGTTCGTCGACGAACGGATCAAACCCGAGATCGGCCAGCATTTCGAGGACGGAACCTTTCCCGACGGACTGATGGCCGAGATGGGCGAACTCGGCTTTTTCGCACCCAATCTGGAGGGGTATGGCTCGCCCGGCGTGAGCGAGACCGCCTACGGACTCCTGATGCAGGAGCTTGAGGCGGGGGACTCGGGGGTTCGCTCTGCGGCGAGCGTTCAAGGGGCCTTGGTGATGTACCCCATCCACGCGTTCGGAAGCGAGGAGCAGAAAGACGAGTGGCTCCCAAAACTCGGCTCCGGCGAGGCGATCGGCTGTTTTGGACTTACTGAACCCGAGCACGGCTCGGACCCGTCGAGCATGGAAACACGCGCGGAAAAGGATGGGGACGAGTACGTGCTTTCAGGCTCAAAAACGTGGATCACGAACTCGCCAGTGTCGGACGTGGCCGTGGTCTGGGCGCGCGACACTTCTGCGGAGGAGTCGCCCGTCCGGGGCTTTCTGGTCGAGACCGACCGCGATGGGGTGAGTACGAACAAAATAGACGACAAACTCTCGATGCGCGCCTCCATTACGGGTGAGATCGGGCTTTCCAACGTTCGAATTCCCGAGGAGAACGTTCTACCAAATGTTTCGGGCATGAAGGGGCCGCTCTCATGTCTCACGCAGGCCCGGTACGGCATCGCGTGGGGGGCGGTCGGTGCGGCGCGGGACTGTTTCGAGGAGGCGCGCGACTATTCGTTGGATAGAGAGCAGTTCGACCAACCCATTGGAGGCTTCCAGCTCCAACAAGGCAAACTCGCGGAGATGGCGACCCAGATCACGACGAGCCAGCTGCTCGCCCACCGGCTCGCCGAACTGAAAGAACGCGGCGATCTGCGCCCCCAACACGTCTCGATGGCGAAACGCAACAACGTGCGAATGGCCCGCGATCAGTCCAGAATCGCCCGCGAAATGCTTGGGGGCAACGGAATTACCACGGATTACTCGCCAATGCGCCATATGGCGAACATGGAGACCGTCTACACCTATGAGGGGACCCACGACATCCATACCCTGATTCTGGGACAGGATCTGACTGGCATTGCAGCCTTTGAGTGAGAACGAGAAGACCGGAATTCCGGTGAGCGATCGGTATCACAGCCTTTGAGTGACATCGCGGGTGGCACGAAAAACGTTGTAATGGTAGTCAGCAACCGGAATTGCCGCGCTCGAGTAGTTGCGGTATGGCTACGTTTCCTCGAAATACTCGCGCGTAGCGTCTACTATTTGGTCGCACTCTGCTTCCGAAAGGCCCGGATGAACGGGAAGTGCGAGTACACGTTCCTTGAGTCGTTCGACCGCTGGAAGCGACAGATTATACTCGGAGTACGCTGGCTGATCGTGGATCGGTGTGTGATAATAGACGCCCGTCTGAACCCCTCGTTTTTCTAGATGAGCTCGTAATTCTTCCTGATCGTCCGTCTGGATGGTGTAGATATGGTAGACGTGCCGACGGTTCGGTGGTTCCATCGGCGTGATGACTGGCAAATCGTGAAGCCCCTTGGAAAGCTGATCGGCGTTTTCTCGCCGCCTCTTGTTGAGTTCCGGTAGTTTGTCGAGCTGTACTCGTCCGATCGCTGCTGTAACATCAGACATACAAAAGTTATGCCCGAGACCGTCGTACCCTGCTTCAGTTCGTCCGTGTTCGATGAATTGACGAGCGCGATCCGCCAACTCGGAGTTATCGGTGACGACCATTCCACCTTCTCCGGTGGTCATGTTCTTCGACGCAAAAAAGGAGAAACATGCCGCATCGCCGAACGCACCGACCGGTGTCCCCTCGTACGCTGCCCCGTGTGCCTGTGCAGCGTCTTCGATCAGCAGGAACTCGTGCTCTTCCGAAAGTTCTCGGAGATACTCCATATCACAGGGAAGCCCGAACAGATGTACGGCGACGACCGCGTCGATCTGCTCGCCATCTTGCAACCGGCTTTCCAGTGTCTGTGGGTCGATCGTGTAGGTGTCTTCCTGAATGTCAACAAACGTCGGCTCCGCCCCACACCACCGGATCGCGTTCGCGCTCGGAATGAATGAAAACGAGGACGTGGCGACTCTATCTCCTTGTCCAAGTCCGAGAGATGTGAGTGCTGTGTGGAGTGCCGTCGTCCCGTTTGAGGTAGCGATACCGTGTG
>JADFQH010000258.1:0-2381 GCA_022561895.1 Methanobacteriota archaeon
ATGTCGTTCTCGGAAAGAGTATCGGCAGGAGCGCCGTGATCGTCCTTCCTATCCTCGTCGGCTTCGTCGCCGCCGCGATCGTCTTCCTGATCACGCCTGTCACCCTCGAAGTCGGCAACTACGTCGCCTTCGCGCTGCTTTCTGCACTGTTGGGTATCGTCTTCGTCTGTCTCGCGGTCGGGGTTTCGGCGGCGTCGGGGTCGCGCCGACAAGCCATGCTCGGCAACGTCGGTCTCTACGTGATCTTCGCGCTCTTCTGGGGCAGCTTTGCCGAGGGGCTGGTGAGCCTGCTCGATGAGTATACGAGTATCGGGTTCAAGACGCTCGCGCAGATCCAGCTCGCCACTCGACTGCTCAACCCGACCGACGCCTACCAGTCGATCGCGGCGATCCTCTGGACCGGCGACGCACTAGGTGCGCGCGTTGCGCTCTTCGGTGGCTTTGCCGCCGAGATCTACGCCGACGCGCTCGCCCCGCTTCCCGCGTACTTCTCCGATCCCGTCGTCGCACTCGTCTTCCTCGCATGGCTCGTCGTTCCTCCCGTACTGGGCTATCTCGTCTTTCGGAACGCGGATCTATAGCCAAGCATCGGTCACGTATGTGACTCCACGAAGATCCTCACGCGAGTAGTGCGAGGCGATGGTTCCGAGTATCGACGCGATCTCGTACGCGGACAGGTGGTGATTGTCGTAAAGAGAACTCCGGTATACTTGTCGGTATCCATCGCGAGGAAGTCGTCGTCCTTCGTGAGAATGAACAGGTCGTTTTCCAGTGCGTACGGGACGATATCATCGACACCGGGCCTCAAAACATCGACGACATGTTCGCCACTGTGGCCGTTCTTCCGTAAATACGTCAGCACCTGTTTGTCGACGTTCTCGTCACACAGCACCGAGAGCTTTGTCATTTCGTCCCGGTGGAATCGAAGTCGTCCGGTGTCAATGCTTTCTCTCGATTTCTCTCGATCGTCTCACGTCGTCGCCGCCTGACCTCGGTCATCTCCTCGACGTTGTCGTGGTAGTACGCGAGTGCGTGATAGACGTCCGTGACATCGAGATCGTACTTCCCGGCGACGGTTTTCGGCTCCAGGCCCTTCCCTTCGACAAGCTCGTACAACTGTAGTACGCTGATCCGGTGTCCGGCAATGCGCGGCTGTCCACCGAGAACGCCCGGTGTTCGCTGGATCCGAGCCGTCGTTTGTGCCATCTGTCTGCTGTACGGTGTCTGTTTACTTGACTCTTTATCGGGTTCCGAGTATCTCCTAACTACTGTCCGTTGCCGTCTACCGGATAGCGTATTTAAATTGACCGCATAGTTCCACCTGTTGAAAATTAGGCGCATCATCAATTACTACCGAACTCATTGCTCATTGCATGTCAACTGACGACCTCCCGATCAAAGTACGCGATTCACAGTGGTGGTACTGGATCGCAGCCGTTCCGGTACTTTATCTCGTACTGTTCGTAGTCATAGCGGTGTTCGGTCTTCCTTTCATTCTTAGTGACCTCCGTCTTGGTGGATTCGGTGTTCTGTTCGGTCTCGACGAATCTAGTGCTGCGCTCCTTGTCGCCACTATCGCTTTCCCAACTTTTCTTATTACCCTCATGCTACCGTATGCATTGTATCGAGACGTTGGACTCTAAGAAAAACATGTTCGGGCGGATCTTTTGTTGCAAATCCATAAATATGTCAAATATCATAAATAATTTCTGAACTTTACCCGCTAAGACGTTCCTCAATCAGTTCCTCGGCCTCTCTCGGGAGCGAGTTCGGACACATCATTACCGAAACGTATCCTCAAGCGTCCGTTGATCCGATGATTCCTGACCGTTCGACTCTCCGCCCGTCTCTATCAACGCCTCGAACTCTTCTGGTATGAGTTCCGCCACGCCGTTCGCTTCCGCGTCTTCGCGCTTCGAACTCCCCGGACTCTCGCCGACGACGAGATAATCGGTGTTGCCAGAAACGCTCCCGGTCACTGAGCCACCGTGGCTCTCGATTTCTTCTTGGGCCTCGCTACGAGTCCGGTCGGGAAGCGAACCCGTAAAGACGAACGTCAGCCCGTCGAGTTCGTCGCCGCCCTCCTGTTCAACGGATTCGGGCGAGACACCTGCCTCACGAAGCTCCCTGATCACTCGCCTGTTCTGCTCGCTGTCGAAAAAGTCGCGGATCTCCCGAGCCACGACCTCGCCGATCTCGTCTACCTCCCGTAGCTCCGCCTCGCCCGCCTCCATCAGCGACTCGAGATCGCCGAAGGCTCCCGCGAGTTCGCGCGCGGTCGCCCGACCCACGTGAGGAATGCCGATCGCAGAGAGGAAGGCAAAGAGCGGCGGGGATTTGGTGGCTTCGAGTTCGGAAAGCAGGTTCTCGGCGCTCTTCTC
>JADFQH010000258.1:2391-4489 GCA_022561895.1 Methanobacteriota archaeon
TGCGACCAGCTCCTCGCGCTCCAGCCGGTAGAGATCCGCAACGCTCTCAGTGACCAGTCCCGCCTCCAGCAGCTGGTCGACGCGCTCGCCGCCCAACCCCTCGATGTCGAGCCCGGAGTCGCTCGCGTAGTACTGCACCGACCGACGGAGCTGGGCGGGACAGGCCAGCCCGCCGGTACAGAAGGCGATCGGGCCGTCGCGCTCGATCGCGCTGTCACAGACCGGGCAGGTCTCGGGATACTCGAAATATCCTTCAGAGCGTTTCTCGACCACCTCGGCGACGTAGGGGATCACATCGCCCGCGCGCTCGACACGGACCACGTCGCCGATGTTGACCTCCTTTTCTTCGATCTCCTCGGGGTTGTGGAGGCTTGCGCGCGAGACGGTGACGCCGCCGACATCGACCGGATCGAGCAGCGCCACGGGAGTGAGGCGTCCCGTCCTGCCAACCTGGAGGGCGACCTCCCCGATCGCTGTCTCGCCGGCCCGCGCAGGGAACTTGTAGGCAAACGCCCAGCGATAGTGTCGAGAAGTCGCACCAAGCTCCTCGCAGGCGGCCTTGTCGTTGACCTTAACCACGACGCCGTCGATCTCGTAGTTCAGCTCTTCTCGTTCTTCGACGAGTCGATCGCGGTAGGCAACGGCTTCCTCGATCTCGGAGACGAGTTCGGCTCGATCGTTCGTTTTCAGTCCGTATTCGGGGAGCGTGGTGACCTCCTCCCAATGGGTGTCAAACCCCTCGCTCGCGCTCAAGATATCGTAGAAAAAACAGTCGAGCGGCCGCTCGGCGGTGATCGAGGAATCGAGCTGGCGGATCGTCCCGGCGGTGGCGTTTCGCGGGTTCGCGAAGGGTTCGTCGCCCTCCTCGACCCGTTCGCGGTTGTACTCCTGAAACGCATCGCGGGGCATGTATATCTCGCCACGCACTGCTAAAAAATCGGGATACTCCCCGCGAAGGCGCTGGGGGATCGAGCGAATGGTTCTAACGTTCGCGCTCACGTCGTCGCCTTCTCGACCATCGCCACGAGTGACCGCACGCTCGAAGACCCCGTTTTCGTAGACGACTTCGATCGAGACGCCGTCGAACTTCGGCTCACAGGTGTACTCGACCCCGCCGACTTCACGATTCATGCGCTCTGCGAACGCTCGAACATCCTCCACGTCGCCACTCTGTTGGATCGAGAGCATCGGCGCGACGTGCTCGACCGTTTCGAGTTCATCGAGCGGTTCGCCGCCCACCCGTCGGGTGGGGCTGTTCGGCGTCTGGAGGCCGAACGATTCTTCGATATCAACGAGGCGCTGAAACAGCAGGTCGTATGTGCGATCCGCGATCTCGGGATCGTTCTCGGTGTAGTACCGGCGGTCATGGTGGCGGATCGCCTCTCGCAGCCGCTCGGCTTCGCGCTCGGCCTCGCTCTCCGAGAGATCCTCGACCGGTGTGAGCTCCTCGGGTGTCCCCTTCAGGAAGGGGTTCTGCTCGCTCTCGCTCATTGCCCGCTCTTTCGGCCCGGCGATCAAAAACGCCCCTTATTCGTCAAGGAAATCCTGTAGATTATCGCGGTAGGCCTCGGGACGATCCTCGATCACCCAGTGATACGCCTCGGAAAGCGCGACGAGTTCGCTATTGGGAATATCCTCTTCCAATCTCTCCGCGTACTCGACGGGCTGAAAGTCGTCCTCCCCGCCCCACAGCAACAGCGTCTCGGCGTCGATTTTTGAAGGACTGATCTCGGTCGTGTGGCTGGTGTTGGTCGAGACCGCCGCCCGCGACAGCGAGACGACCCCCTCCTCGGACGCCCACGGCTCGACCATCCCCTCGACAAACGCCTCGCTCGGTTCGCCGTACGCCCCTTCTCGGAAGGTTCCCGCAAGCATCTCACGGACCTCCTCGGGATTGTTCTCCCGCGGGAACGACGGCAGCCCCATGTCGGTGATGAACTCGACGGGCCACGAGTCGTAGGCCACGGCGTTCGAGAGAACGAGCTGTTTTACTCTATCGGGCTGGTGGGCCGCCAGTCTGAGACCGACGCCACCACCCAAATCGTGGCCGACGAACGCACACGAATCGATTTCCAACTCGGAGAGCAGCCCCTCGATT
>JADFQH010000259.1 GCA_022561895.1 Methanobacteriota archaeon
AAGCTGTGGTGCGTAGGTGTCGCCCTCGGCGTCGAGATCGATCACCGTCACCACGGCGATGTCGGCCAGGCCTCGTCGCACGGTCTCCTCGTAGATGCGGCCTCCACCCAGGATCCAGATCTTCTCCGGCTGCCCGTGCGAGGCGAGCTCCAGTGCGGAGGTCAACGACGACGTCGTCTCGGCCCCGGCTGCGACTATTTCTGGCCGACGTACCTCATCGCCGGTGACGACGATCAGGTCGTCTACGCGTGGCAGGGAGCCGATCCCAACATTCTCCTCGATGCCGCAGTCGACGAGGACGTGGTGCTTCCGAACTCCTACCGGCTGCCCTCGCGCATTCTCGATGTCGTCAACCGGGAAGTTCGTCACATCGAAAAGCGCCAAGAGAAGGACTTGAACCCCCGAAAGGAGGGCGGGACCGTCGAGGCCGTCGAGAGTCCCTCGATGCTCGACTTAGTGAGAAACGTCCGGGCGACGGTCGCAGAAACGCCCGATGAGACGATTATGGTGCTGTTTCGGGCGCGCTATCAGATGTTCCAGTTTCTCGATGAGTTTATCTCGGAGGGGATGCCGTTTCGAGTGCTCACCGACCAGCGGATGTGGACGGACCGACTACAGCAGTTCATCTCCGCGGTCGAGAAGATCGATAACGACGAGGATATCGATGGACTCGAAGCGCGCCGACTCGCGGATATGCTCGCGGATTCGGCCTTCAGCTCGAACGACCGGGATGATCTCTTCACCGAGATCGACGAGCGAAAGGAGGCTGCGGGCGCTGAAAACATCGAGGAGATAACTGTGGATCCCGAGACGATCCGCGAGCACGCCCCCTTCGTACCCGATCCCGTCTCGGCGGCGGATATGTCGAGAAAGATCACCAGCTTCCAGCGAAAGAGCATGAACGCCTACTTCACGACAGGAACCTATCTCGGGGCCGATCCCGAGCGCGTGCGGGTCGGGACGATCCACTCCGCGAAGGGGCGCGAGGCCGATCACGTCTTCGTCGCCACCGACCTCACCGAAAAGGTCGTCGAGCAGATGGCCGCGACGATCGAACAGGCCCAAGTCCCCATCGAACGGGAGTTCACGCGGACGACGAGTCCGGTACCGATGTTGACCGACAACGAACGGCGCGTCTTCTACGTCGGGATGAGCCGTGCGCGCGAGCGACTCGTTCTGCTCGAAAACCTCGTCAACGGCGCGCCCACGCTCCCGATCGATGTGTTGCTCTGTAACGAGCCGCGCGAGGAACCAGTAGAAGAACTGATCGCGGAAGCCGACGCGCCCGAGGCAGAAGCCCACTAAATGCCCGACTTCGAGGCGCTCGAAACCGAACTCGAATCGAAGGATGCCAACGCCTTCGTCCACGTCGGCGACCGCTTCGACGATTCCTTGAGATATCTCACCGGCTTTTCGGGTCCGGATCGTCACTACGCATTCGTCTATGATGGTGAGGCGATCCTCTGTGCACCTCGGCTGTTCTGCGAACAAGCTCGCAAGGAGTTTTCAGGAACCGTCGTGAACGCCAGCGATCAGACGGCGACGACCGCTGGCGAGCGTGCCGCCGAACTCGTTTCGGGCACGGTGTTGGTCCCACAGGAGATCCCTCACGATGCGGCCGTCTGGTTGGAGAAAGCGGACTGCACGCTTGAGTCCACGGACGTGGTAGAACGGATGCGGGTGCAGAAAACCGAGACGGAGATCGAGCGGATTCGGGCGGCACAGGAGGCAGCCCAATCGGGGATGGCTCGCGCCGAGACGGTGCTTGCTTCGGCTGAAATCGAGGGTGAGTCGCTCAGATGGGACGGTAAGTCGCTCACGACGGAGGGACTTCGCCGCGAGACGAACGCCGCAATGGCCCGAGAGGGAGCGAGTGATGACAGGAATACGGTGATCGGCGCGGGCAAGAGCTGTGCGGATCTGCATTTTACGGGTACCGCACCGATCAAACGCGGCGAAACGGTGTTGTTGGATCTCTCGCCACGCGGTCCGGAGGGGTATTATGGGGATCTCTCTCGGACGTTCGTCGTCGATTCCGAGGGCGGGTGGGAGCGCCGGGCCTACATCGCCGCAGAACGTGCACAGGACGCCGCCTTCGACGCACTCTCCGAAGGAGCCGGAACCGTCGCGAACACGGTTCACGAAGAGACTGCCGCGGAGATCGGTGCGTATGGGTTCCGGCCCGATGGCATGCCGGGCTTTTCACACAGCGTGGGCCACGGCGTCGGGATGAGTTTGCATGAAGCGCCCTCGTTACGCGAGAATCGCGAGTTAGAGAAAGGCGCGGTCATAAGCGTCGAACCCGGTGTGTACGATCCCGAAAAGGGAGGGGTTCGAATCGAGGATCTCGTCGTCGTTCGCGAGAATGGCTTTGAGAACCTTACTGACTACCCTCGGTCGCTCGTTCCAACAGTACGAGATTAGTCGCCACGGCGAAACGGGAGGAGCCCAAGCACCCAGTCTCGGGGCGTCACGATACGCCGAACGATATATTCGGGCAGAAACAGCATCGCTGCGGCGAGTCCGAGGAATGTAATACCGAACACGGTTCGGCCCGTAGTAAGAAACTCGAAGCCGACGAGGCCGAGCGGGATCGCGAAGATCAACCCGGACCCCATCTGGATCATGCTCAGTAGACCGGGGAGTTTCATGAGGGTCGTTGGCCGCGAGCTAATAAAAGCGCGACGCAAGCCGGAATCCGTTTGCCGTCCGAACAGGTAGGTGAGATATGTTCACCGGAATCGTCGAAGAAGGGGGCGAAATCCGTTCGAGAACCGAAACTGACGGCGGCGTTCGACTGGAGATCGCCTGCTCGTTTGCGGCCGAACTCGACCACGGCCAGAGCGTCAGCGTTAATGGAGCCTGTCTGACCGTCGAGGAAAGTAGTAGGGAGAGTTTTTCGGTGTTTCTCGCAGAAGAGACCGTTTCGAGGACGTATCTCGGCGAGCTACGGGAAGGAGGGGCGGTCAACCTCGAACGCGCGATGCCCGCCGACGGACGCTTTGACGGCCATCTCGTCCAAGGCCACATCGATGGCGTGGGCGAAGTCAGGGGAATCGAAGAGGTGGGAGAAGACTGGCGGTTTACCTTCTCGTTGCCCGACGAACTGGCGAACTACGTCGTCGAGAAAGGGTCCATCACCGTGGATGGGATCAGTCTCACGGTCGCTGCGGTAGACTCAACGGGGTTTTCGGTGGCGATCATCCCGACGACCTACGAGGAAACGACGCTCTCGGAAAAGGAAGTCGGTGATCCCGTGCATCTTGAGGCTGATGTGATCGCGAAGTACGTCGAGCGGGTCAGCGCTCCGTACTCGGATCGAACTCCGTGAGTTCGGGCGTCAGATCGCTCTCACGCCCAACCTCGGCATCCGCGTACGCCCGCCGGTAGCCCGCAATCTTCCGGTAGAGGAAGTACGCGACGATTCCGTCGTAGATGATGATAAAGCCGATGAGGGCAACGGCGGGCGTGATCCACGTCGCGGAGGCAACGAGCGCGCCGGGAACGACCCCCGAGAGGGTGTTGTACAGCGCGTGAAAGACCGCGGCGATCAGCAGGCCCTTGACGACGATCGGCCCCCAGTTGTCGGGGTTGAACTTCGCTAAACCGAGGTAGAACCCGGCGATAGCGGAGTACAGCACGTGGCCCGGCCCCGCGAGCGCACGCACGGCGGCGGTATCTCCCGCCGCGCCGATGACCTCCGTGCCCGCGACACCCGCTTCCAACCCTTGCGTGATATACAGGGCGTTTTCGATCGTCGCAAAGCCAAGTCCGGCGGCCGCACCGTAGACCGCCCCGTCGATGACGGCATCGAAACGGGCATCGCGGTAGGCATAGAGGCGAACCGCGAGCAGTTTGACCGTCTCTTCGACGGGTCCGACGACGAAAAAGAAGAACAGCGAGATCGCAAGAAAGCTCGCAACCGGGGTTGCGCCGGGGGCGACCTCCTGTGTGGCGATGACGATCACGCCGAACGGGAGCATCCCGATGGAGTTGATGACCGCGGCGAACATCGCAAAGAGGATCGCCAAGAGGAAGGTCGCGACAAGTAGTGAGAGCGGTTCTTCCGTGGTGATGTCGATGTACCAGATGTAGGCGGCGATGGCGAGGGCGGGCACAACCGAGAGTAGGACGAGGACGCCGACGACGGGGTCGCTGACCGCGCCAAGGCCTCCTAAGACGAGCTGGGCGAGCAAGAAGAGGAGCGCGAGAACGACGACAAATGCCTTTGCGCCCGCGACGCCGAAGCGATACAGCCACGTAGAAATCGTATCGACCGCAGAGCGGCGTTCCCACGTCGAGATATCATAGAGGTCCCGCGAGTCGCGCGAGTCGCGTTCGATCGGATCTCGCTGCATAGGGCTACTACAGAGGCTCGCCCCCTAATCCTTTGGCCCCTATAGTGGTCGTTGAAACTGTTCGCACACCGTGTGGACGCTGGCGGCCAGCGCTCCCGGCGCTGGCCGCCAGCGTCCACACGGTGTGCAA
>JADFQH010000260.1 GCA_022561895.1 Methanobacteriota archaeon
CGACGGTGTACTCATCAACCTGCTGTGCGAGCAACAACGAATCGAACGTCTGAGCCGAGAGATCGGAGTTCTCGTATCGCTGTGCACTGAGAACGACGTTCTCGGCGGTCAGTTCCTCGCCATCGTGGAACTCGATCCCCTCGCGGAGTTCGTACCGGAACTGCATCCCAAAAACGCCGTCTTCGACCGCTGCTTCGGCCTCCTCGGGCGTGAGGATGCGAACTTCGCCCTCTTCGGGGTCGTCCTCGGGGTGCTGGATGAGGATCTGTTCTTCGGTGTCCGGGATGCCGTCTTCGTCGACCGAGACGGAAATCATGTAGTCCTCGTAGGCGGTGCGGTCGATATCCTGCGTGTCGACCTCCTCGTAGCTCTCCGCGAGCCACGGGTAGATGTTCCCCTCCCGGTCGGTGGTGGTCAGCTGCTCGAAGACGAAGACCTGTGCCTGCGTGGAGTTCGCGTCCGTGCTGTACGGCGGGTCAAAGGAGTCGACGTTCTCCGTGACGCCGATACTCAGGGTTCCGCCCTCCTGAAGGTCGGCGAAATCGACCTCCGGCTCCTCGAGCTCGTCCAGTCGACTGCCGCCGTCGCCATCGCCGTTCTCGCCATCGTCGTCGCCGTTGCCGCCGAGACAGCCAGCAACGCCGACCATTCCCGCTGCACCCATTCCCTGCAACAGCCGCCGCCGATTGATCCGTCGAACAGAACGATTGTGACTTTGTGCCATAATATCCTATCCGGAATACAGATATATATATTCATTGGTTTTTGATCAACGCAATGTTTACCGTGTACAGTATCTCCCTTCAATTACCACAACTATCCACTAATTAGCGTATAGGTAGCTATTTTATCTCCAAAAATAGTATATTACGAACTAGTTTAAATCATATTATCTATCGTGAAGGTACGGATCGAACGGCCTTTTTAAGTAATGAACTACCCATGTTATCAAGAGTGATACTCTCGATATCGCTTACAGCCGTCCGTGATGAATCACCGTCGTGGTGGGTCAGGTGACTGTCTTGAGGCGGACGGAGCGCCCCTCGTCTCACGCATCGCTGCTTTCGATCCCGAACGTGGCCGTTGTTGAGAGCTGCGTCGGCGGATACGCTAACCGCGTATTCTTTATTGAAAAATATAGCGATTTCGCTCGTTCAGGCTGTCTGTCCTATTTCTAACTCGTCGAGTAGCGTTCGAGCCGCCTCCGCCGAGGACTCGGGTCCGCGTGCGGTGAGCAGCGCTCCATCGACGGTGACGGAGCTATCGGCATCGAGTTCGGCGTCCCACTCGCCGCCCGCGGCGACGACCTCGTCTTCGACCCAGTAGGGCAGTTTCCGGCCGTCGGGCATCACGTCGTGCTCCTCGACGGTGTCTTCTTCCCATTCGTTCGGGAAACCGGTGACACGCCGGCCATCGACGAGGAACGAGCCGTTGCTCGTCCGGGTAAAGGCGAGAATGCCGACCGCATGACAGACCACGAGCGCCGGACTGTCGTTCTCGACCGCGTCGGCGAGAATTCGCCTGGCATCGCGGTCCTGATTGACGTCCCAGACGGTGCCGTGGCCGCCAGGATAGACAACCGCATCGTAATCGCTCGCCTCGATCGTCGCGAGCGGCTCGGGATCGCCGAGGCGCTCGTCGGTCTCGTGGACTTCACGAACCCACTCTGCGGTCTCCTCTCCGACCATCTCGGGATCGAGCGAGGTCTCGTCGATTACGGGCGGCGCGCCGCTCGGTGTCGCAACCGTGATCTCGACGCCCGCATCCGAAAGTGTGGTGAGCGGCTCGATACACTCCTCCCCCCAGTAGCCTTCCTCGCTGACGACGAACAGTGTGCGTACCATAGCCCGAATCAGGGGACCAAGCCCGATAAACGGCGCGCCGGTGTTTGCGTTTGCCGGTGTCCACTAGCGTCGACCAACGTGCCACGTCTGGCGATCCCAGTCACCGGTGTCCTCTTCTGGTCCGACGATCGAGTGGTGATAACCGACGATGGCGTCCTGCGAGACGAGGAAATCCGCGGGGCGCTCCGCTGTGAGCGTGGCGAACAGTTCCTCCAGTGCTGCTTCGCGGTTCTCGCCGCTGCGTGCCTGCTCGTACAGACCGGCAAGATCCGCGTCGGGAACGTATCCCGAGAAGTTCATATCGCCGTCTTCGAGCCAGTAGCGCGCGGTCGTCGCTGGCGCGTGCCGATAGGCGTTCAACTGAACTCCACACAGCAAGTCCCACTGTTCGGCGCTTGCGCTTTCCTCGCGCGGCCCGGCGTTGTACTCGCCTGCGGACCACGGTGGCTCTTCTACTTCCCCTTCCTCGCCGTCGCCGAGCCATTCGTTTTCGACGAACGACGAAAGTAGCGTGTCGAAGGTCACCGCTTGACGGTCGATCGCGATCCCCAGATGTTCGAGTTCGCGCTCTACGAACTCCGCGAGCGCGGTCGGGCGATTCCCGTCGCTTACGTGGACAAACGTCAGCTCGACCGGTTCGCCCTCGGGATCGACGAGCGTCGCCCCGTCGTAGCCGTACTCGGGACCGAGCGCGCCGTCGAGTTCCATCGCCGCCTCCCGATGCGAGTAGTTCTCGCCGATCCCCGCGGTCTCGAACTCGGTATGCCACTCCGAGTGAGCGGGTTGGAAGGTATGAATCGGCTCACCATAGCCCCTGAAAACGGACTGCGCGATCCGCTCCTTGTCGATCGCCATCGAGAGGGCACGTCTGATCTCGACCTCGCGAAGTGGCTCCCAACCGTTCTCGCGCTGGTTGAACGCGAGTGTCGTGACATGATCCTGTGGCTCGCGGTAGAACTGCCGGTCGTCGTCCGTGGCGAACTGCTCGAATCGGAGGGGCGGAACGGTTGTCGTCGTCACGGTCCCGCTTCTGAGTGCCTGCAATCGAGCCTGCTCGCCCCCATAGACCCGGTACTCGTAGGTCTCGAAGTAGGGTGCGTCGGCCCACAGCTCCGAGTCCGTCTCGGCCCCCCGCATGTAGTAATCGTCGTTTCTGGTCGCGACGAACCGCTCGCCCGCCTCGCGCTCCGCTGCGGTGTACGGCCCGAGATTACCCGTATAACCGAGGTTCGAAATCGTCTCGTCCTCCTCTAAGCCCTCGCGGTCCTGCTCTTCGACGTACGGCTCGATCAGCGTTCGAGGGAGACAGAAGCTCCGGCGAAGCGCCGGGCTTGTCGGGAACTCCACGTTCGGCTCACTGAGTACGATCTCGAAACTCCGGTCGCCGGTCTCCTCGATCTCGATATCCTCCCAGTAGGGAAACAACACTGATGCTGCCCAGTTTTCGGGTCCTTGATGGATCTCTCGGATATAATACACCCAGTCGTCCGCGGTCATCGGCCCGTAGGGATCGCTCCATCGGACCCCCTCTCGGAGGGTCGCTTCGTAGCGCTCGCCTTCCTCGATCTCGTCGAGCGAGAGCCAGTAGGGGACCTGCTCGCCCTCGTCGTCGATCCCGTAGGCTCCATCGAGAACGAGCTCTAGCCGGTCGCGCGAGGCCGCGTCGTTCGCCCGGTGGGGGAGAAGCGTTCGTTCGGCCGTCGCCGTCCCCGTAACCCAGCGTTCGCTGATTGAGGGAAGCTCCGGCTCGTCCGCCGGTTCCGCCGCTCCGTTGTTGCCGACACAGCCGGCAAGCGACGCGATCCCGACCGCCGCGAGCGTTCGTACGGCATCACGACGGGTCGGCTCCGACATACCTCCAGTTTCGCTCTCGCGATTCACATACTTATCGGCCTGTCGGTTCGGGAGTCTCCCTCATCACGCCGGTCAGCTGTCCCCCTCCCCATCGACGATGACGACCTCGCTGTCGACGACATCGACGTTGATCAGCGTTTTTACCGAATAGGGCGAATCATCGAGCTTGTTCTCGCCACCGACCTTTTTGATGACCGCGACCACGTCCTCGACCTCCGCGCCGATCCCCTCCAAAGCCTCGGTGATCGCCTTCAGCGTTCCTCCGGTGCTGAGTACGTCGTCAAGTACGAGCACGCGATCGCCCGCCTCCACGTCGTTGATGTACATCTGATTTTCCGAATAGCCCGTCTCCTGAAACAGCGCAACCTCGCCTTCGAGCCCGTACTGGCGCTTTCTAATAACCACAAGCGGAATGTCCGTCATGAGCGAGACCGCAGTCGAGATATGGATCCCCATCGCGGCCGGCGTGACGATCTTATCGACGTAGCAAGCGAACTTGGCATGGGCGATGATCGGGGAATACAACACGCCAACGACGCTTTCTTTGCTATTCACGCCAGGGATCATCTACATGATTTCTCCCGTTCTTTCAAGGATCCCAAGCTTGCGGCCGGGCTAAAAGACTTGGCGTATGGAAGTGAAGAACTTGCCAGTGAAGATGACATCAGAGCTGTTCTGGGCACTCAAATATTCGAAAATCTAGAACCAGACCAGAAAGAGCTTCTTGACGCCTATCTCCTTGTCGACC
>JADFQH010000261.1:0-3169 GCA_022561895.1 Methanobacteriota archaeon
CGATCAGTCCAATCACCTCTCTCATTATAGATACTATACCTATTATACCTGCGAAAATCGCCATGCGGAACCGAGTTTCCCGACATGTTTATGAGAACCGCACCCAATTTGTCAGTAAGGTATAGCCATGTACGATCTGACAGGGTTTCAGCGGGATCTGCTTTACGTTATCGTGGGGGAAGAAGAGCCACACGGGCTGGCGATCAAAGAGGAGTTAGAGACCTACTACGAAAAGGAAATTCATCACGGCCGACTCTACCCAAATCTCGACACGCTCGTTGACAAGGGACTCGTCGAGAAGGGCCAACGCGACCGACGGACGAACTACTACACGTTGACACGTCGGGGGAACCGGGAGATCGAAGCCCGCCGGGAATGGGAAGCACGCTACGTGGATCTCTAGAAACGCAGTCGTTAACACGCCGCTCGCGGTAGAGGGGGCGTGAACGCTGTCGGTCTCGTTGCCCTCGAAGGGGATCTCATTCGAATCGTGCTAGCGGGAGCGCTCGGACTCTTATTGGGTCTCGAACGCGAGTGGTCGCACAAATCCGCCGGCATCCGGACCTTTTCGCTCATTAGCCTGCTCGCGGCGGTTTTTACCGTACTCGATCAACCATTACTACTGGCGATCGGCGGGCTGTTCGTCGCGGTCCAAGGGTTGCTGCTCGCGGTCCGGGGGCTGCTCATAGAGGAGGCGGGTCTCTCGCTGACGACGAGCGTGTCGATGCTCGTCGCCTACGGCGTTGGCGTGCTCGTTGGCACGGGCCGACTTCTCGAAGGGGTCACCGTTGCGGTGCTCTCGTCGTTGCTACTCGTCTTGAAACGCGAACTACACAGCTTTGCGTGGGGACTCAGTCGCGAGGAGCTGCGCTCGACGGCGGAGTTCGCGGTGCTCGCGTTCGTCATCTACCCGCTGCTCCCCTCGGGCGATATGCCCATTGGGACCGCCGGTTTCTCGGTCTCGATCGAGCCGCGCGTGGTCTGGCTCATGGTCGTCACCGTCGCAGGGATCGGCATCGTCAACTACGCGATCGTCCGCTCGTACGGTGGTCGCGGGATCGCGGTCACCGGTTTTTTCGGCGGGCTTGCCTCCTCGACGGCGGTCGTCGGGACGATGCTCGATCACGTCCGCCAGCGCCCCGAAGCCGCATCGTACGCGGTGGCAGCGATTCTCCTTGCCGACGCCGCAATGGCCGTTCGGAATCTCGCGATCGCGCTTGCCTTCACCATCGGCTCTCCCCTCTTTGGCGCGATCATCCCCCTGACAGCGGTGACCCTCGGCGCGATCGGTATCGCCGCGATCATCGCGGACTGGAGCGAGGAGGTCGAGATGGATCTCGAAAGCCCGTTCTCGCTTCGGAACGCGCTCGGGTTTGGCGCGATCTTCCTGTTGATCGTTGTCGCCGGGGCGTTCGCGGAGGCGTATCTCGGTACCGCCGGCTTTTATGCGACGGCGGCGCTCTCGGGGCTGGTTTCGAGCGCCGGGGCGGCGACCTCCGCGGTGGTGCTCTATCGGACCGGCTCGCTTTCACACGACGTGGCCGTGATCGCCATCCTGCTCGCGACCGCATCGAGCATCGTCGTGAAGGCGCTGCTTGCGGCGTCGAGTCCCGATCGGGAGTTTCGTCGTCGGGTCGGGATCTGGACCGGCGTTCTGCTCGCGATTACGGCCATTTCGACCGCGGTGACACTGATGTACTAACGCGAAACTATCGTCACGACCACAACGAACGGTTTAGGAGTTCGTAACGGAACTCACAGTATGAACCGCGAGACGGCCGAGCCGCGAGTCCGGGAGATGCCCGGAGAGCGCGCCCGCAAGTGGGCCGCCCACCACCGAAAAACCGCCGCACGAAGCACCTACGTCTACGATTTCGTGTGGGACATAACGAACGAGGCCGAAGGACCCTTCTGTACCGATGTCGACGGAAACGTTCTGCTGGATTTTACGAGCCACGTCGCGGCCGCACCGTTGGGGTACAACAACCCACTGATCATGGATCGTTTTTCGGAATTCGATCTCGTCGATCCAACGAAGATCGCCGGACAGGATTTTTATGTGGGGTCGCCCGGCACTCCTGAAAACCCCGAGCTACCGGGGCCGACCCAGTTAATGGATCGTCTGTGCGAGATCACGGACGAGTACGGCTTGGACCGAGTCTTCCTTTCTAATTCGGGAAGCGAAGCAGTCGAAAACGCGATCAAGAGCTGTTACGATGCGTCGGGCGGAACACGCGGGATCACCTTCGAGGGCGGGTTTCACGGCAGAACGTTGGGCGCGCTCGGTCTGAATCGATCGAAATCCATTCAGCGAAAGGGGTATCCCGAGATCGCGGGGATCACGGACGTTCCGTACTGCGATGATAGAAACTGCACGCCCGAGACGTGTGGCTGTGGCTTCTTTCGGGACGGGGAGTCGGCGCTCGCTTCGAAGCTCGATCCCGAGAGGGGTCACGTTCCCCTCGCGGATCTCGCGTACGTCATCCTCGAACCGATCCAAGGCGAGGGCGGGTATCGGATCCCGAGCGAGGCGTTTATGCGGGAGGTGAGCGAGATCTGTGAAGAGCATGAAATCCTTCTGATCGCAGACGAGATCCAGACGGGGCTAGGACGAACAGGAACAATGTGGGGGTCGGATCACTACCCGATCGAGCCCGACGTGATCACGTGTGCAAAGGGGCTTCGCGTGGGCGCGACGATCTCACGATCCGATGTGTTTCCCACAGAGGAGGCCAGAATATCCTCGACGTGGGGCGCAGGCGACATCCTCGCCTCGATGCAGGGGGTGTTTACGATCGACGCGATCCGGGAGGAAAACCTCATCGAGAACGCCCGAAAGCGCGGCGAGCAAGCGAAGGAGCTGCTTCGGGACGCCGGTTTCGAGAGCGTCGTCGACATGCGCGGCAGGGGGCTGATGCTCGCCGTCGAGTTCGACACGAAAGCGCGGCGGGAGGTCGTTATTACTGCTGCGCTCGAACGCGGGCTGCTCACGCTCGCCTGTGGGTACAAGACACTCAGACTGCTGCCGCCGCTCGACGTCACGGAGCGAGAAATAGACCTCGGGATCTCCCTACTGAGCGAGGCGATCGACGCGGTAGCGGAGTAGCCTCCATGAGTGGGTGTGCGGTGGCCGGTGCGAACGCGAGCAGCGAAAGTGCCGCTCGCGTTC
>JADFQH010000261.1:3179-4414 GCA_022561895.1 Methanobacteriota archaeon
ATGCCGTTTGGAGCCATGACCGCAGAACGCCGCCCGGTGAACTGCCAGGGGTAGTCGAAGTCCATAGGGGGCGTCCGCGTCGTGGGTTCTTGAATGGTGACGAAAGGAGATCTATCGCCGAACCAACCACAGGCGGCGGTGCGGTGGTCAGCGCGAGATCGCAAAGCGATCTCGCTTGCGAACGGGACGCTGTGCGTCCCGTTCGCGAGACGGGGAAAGGCTGGCGCCCGGAAGCGGCGCGTAATCTTCTCGCGGGCGTTGCCCGCTCGGATGTCGAAGGAAACCGCTGGTTTCCTGACCATTGGAGAGCTTCGCTCTCCAAGAGTCCGCCGGACCTCCGGTCCCGCGCTTATCACGCGCCGGGACTCGGCGGAGCCTGGCGGTCCAGAAAGGCCGCTTCGCGGCCTTTCCCATGGACATAAAAAGGGCGACTGAGTCGCGCCAACGCCGAAGGAGGGCTTTCGTTAGAACTGATATCGCCGCTCGTTGTCGTCGGGCTGGGTGGGTGAAATCCCGCCGCTCATCCCCTCGTAGGTCATCCCCGAGAGATACTCGTCGTAGGTGACGTCGTAGTTGCGCCGGAGATGGAGATCCAACTGTCCGGTGTCGGTCGTCGATTGAAAAAGCAAATGAACTGCCCGGCGGACGAGGTCGTCGGTGCTTTCTGGGCCGAGCGAGGCAGTCAGAACGGCGAGTTCGTTTTTCGTCTGGCTGTCGAGTGCGATCGAGAGATCGTCGTCGAGATCCGAGTACGCCGACTCGACATCGCTGTTGAGATCATCGAGGCTCATACCCGCCCGGTGGGGGGCCGCCGGAATACGGGTTTCGACTTCTCGACTCCCTACAGCTCCTGTTGGGTGGGTCGGATCGCGATCTCGTTGACGTTGACGTGGTCCGGCAGCGAGAGCGCGAACAGTATCGTTTCTGCCACGTCTTCAGAATCGAGAGCCCTCTTATCGCCCCAGTTCGCTTTGAATCCGTCGGCGGTTTCGCGATCGGTGGAACAGCGCTGAAAATCTGGTTCCCGAGTGTTTTCGGAGTCGGATCATCGACGCAGCCCAAAACCACGTAATTGGCTAGGACGGGATGAATATCGACTGAAATGCGCCGGTGTCCAGGCTGAAGTAAATCAGTCCGATGCCCACCACCACGAGAAGTGAGCTAGCCACGCGCTGGATCCTATGGGTGGAGGTTCGCAGTCTGCTCAGCACCTCATTCTGAGACATTCCGACCAG
>JADFQH010000011.1 GCA_022561895.1 Methanobacteriota archaeon
TGCCGGTCTATAACCCAACGCCAGCAGCGCCCCGTGCGCCTCACCCTGAGCTTTCGCCACGCCGTCACCGCCATCGCCGCCGCCGGACAGATCCTGGGCGGGCAGCCGATCGGGCATCTCGACCAGCAAACGCTCCGCCGTCTTGCGCCCGATGCCAGGCAACCGGGTCAGCGCCACGAGATCCTTCTCCACGACGCAGCGCCGAAAACCCTCGACGCTGATCCCCGACAAGATACCGAGCGCGATACGGGCCCCCACGCCAGAAACCTTCAGCAGACTTCTGAATAGCGCCCGCTCCGCCTCGGAGGAGAACCCGTAAAGGATATGGGCATCGTCGCGAATGAGCAGGTGGGTCACGAGCCGTAACGGCTCGCCGGCGTTGGGCAGGCTATAAAACGTTGACATCGGCGCCTGAATCTCATACCCGACACCGCCCACGTCCAACGTCAACTGCGGTGGCAGCTTGGAAACCAGCGTACCTTCGAGGAACCCGATCACGACTGAACCGCTAGCTCGCGAAGCAGCGCATGGGTATTGCGCTCGTGGGAATGGCATAGCGCCACCGCAAGGGCGTCGGCAGCATCGGCCTGCGGTTCGTCGTTCATGGCTAACAACATCTTGACCATGTGCTGGACCTGGGTTTTGTCGGCCGCGCCGCTACCGACAACGGCCTTCTTGATATGCCGGGTTGCATACTCGAAGATCGGTAACTCCGCTTGGAATGTCCCGCACAACGCAGCAGCTCGGGCCTGACCCAGTTTCAGGGCGCTATCGGCGTTTCTGTGCACGAAGACACGTTCGATCGCCACCTCAACGGGCTGGTATCGGGCCACCAGCGCGGCGACTTCACCAAAGATCTGTCTGAGCCGGCTACTGTGGTCACCCGCGGTACGGATCGTGCGCCAATCGAGCTTGCGGTCTCGTTCGATCACCAATGACAGAGAACACAGAACCCACCGAGTACCCGCTCGGAGAGAACCCAGAGAACGTCGAAACGCCCGCAGGAGTGGCGATGTCGGAGATCACGCTCGAAGCACTCGCGGAGGGAGATGTCGCGGGTGAGGACATCCGTATCACGCCAGAAACGCTAGAACGTCAAGCGAAGATCGCGGAGGAATCCAACAGACCGCAAGTAGCCGAAAACTTCCGGCGGGCCGCGGAGCTAACTCGCGTTCCCGACGAACGCATCCTCGAAATTTACAACGCGCTTCGGCCGAGCGGTGCGGATAAGGACCAGCTGTTGGAGATCGCAGACGAACTCGAAACCGAGTACGACGCCGAGGTCAACGCGGCACACGTCCGCGAGGCCGCAGAGATGTACGAAAAACGCGACCTCTACTGAACGCATACTCGCTACCGCTAATGAATCTCATCGCAGGAATCGACATCGGTAACTCGAGTACCGAAGTCGCGATCTTTCGACGAACCGATGGAACGTGGAGCGCTGTCAGCAGTAGCCTCTATCGAACGACCGGACTAAAAGGCACTACAGAAAACGTCCCCGGCATCAGGAACGCACTCGAACGTGCGGTCGAGAAAATCGACGCTCCGATATCGGAGCTGGATCTCCTCTTGCTCAACGAGGCCGCACCCGTCATCGGAGACGTGGCGATGGAGACGATCACCGAAACGGTGGTTACGGAATCGACGATGATCGGCCACGACCCATCCACGCCGGGCGGCGGCGGGTTCGGACGCGGGGTAGTTGTAGACATCGACACCGACCCCGCGGAAATAGAGGCGAAGTCAGTCGTCGTTCTCATTCCCTCGTCCGTTGATTTCGCGAGCGCTGCAAGCATCATCAATGAGTGGCACACTCAGGGGGTTGACGTACAGGCCGCGATCATGCAGAAGGACGACGGGGTGCTCGTCGCCAATAGGGTAGAAATCGAGATCCCGATCGTCGACGAGGTCAGGGAGATCGACGAGATACCGATGGACCAGCCGGCGGCCGTCGAGGTCGCTTCCTCGGGACGGACGATCGATCAGCTTTCGAACCCGTATGGTATCGCGACGGCGTTCGACCTCTCATCGAGCGAAACGCAGAAGATTATCCCGGTCGCGCGGGCGCTGGTCGGCAACAAGTCGGCGGTCGTCATCAAAACGCCGGAAGGAAACGTCGAAGAGCGGGCGATCCCCGCGGGTTCGGTGCGAATCATCGACGGGAACGGAAACAGCCTTGCGGTCGATACCGACGAGGGTGCAGAAGCGATCATGGACGCCGTCGAAACCGCGTGGCCGATCACGGACGTCGAGGGCGAACGCGGGACGAACATCGGCGGGATGTTGAACCGTGCGCGCGCGGAGATGGCGGAGATCACTGGCCAAGACGCCGAGTCGATTCGAATCCGCGATCTGCTGGCAGTGAACACACTTGTCCCAACCGAAGTGGCCGGGGCGGTCGCCGGTGAACACCGGATGGAACACGCCGTCGGGCTTGCCTCGATGGTCAAGACGAGCGAGCTGCCGATGGCCCAGATCGCAGAGAAGCTCGAATCCACGCTCGACACCGAGGTCCGAATACAGGGTGTCGAGGCGTCGATGGCGGTGCTCGGTTCGCTTACGACGCCCGGAACGGACGTCCCGATGGCGCTTCTCGATATGGGCGGGGGTTCGACCGACGCGGCGTTTATCAACGAAGGACGAACTGTCGATTCGACGCATCTAGCTGGTGCGGGGGATATGGTGACGATGCTGATCGATTCCGAACTCGGACTCGACGACCGCTCGCTCGCAGAACGCCTCAAACAGCAGCCGCTCGCGAAGGTCCAGACGCTGTACAGCGCCCGCCACGAGGACGGAACCGTCCACTTCTTCGATGAAGCCGTCTCGGCTGATCTCTACGGACGGGTCGTTTCCCTGGCTGATGACGGATCGATGGAAGCGGTCCCGACCGATCACACTGTTGAGGAGATCAGATCCGTCCGGCGCGACGCAAAAGAGAGCGTGTTTCTCACGAACGCGAGGCGGGCCTTAGAGACGGTGACACCCTCCGAGAACATCCGCCATCTCCCATTCGTGGTGATGGTCGGGCGATCCGCACTCGATTTCGAGATCCCCGAGATGATTTCGGACGCGCTCGCGGAGTACGGCATTGTCTGTGGCCGAGGAAACGTTCGTGGCACCGAGGGTCCGCGAAACGCGGTCGCGACGGGGCTCGTGCTCTCTGCGGTCGGTGGCGGGGAGTATCTGGACTTTGCCATCCCGGAGGAGATGGCCGCCCCGATCGAGACGACCGTCGGTGACGTCCATGAGTAGCGGTGAGGAGTCTCCCGTAGCGATCATCGTTTCGCTGCTGGCTGAGGAGTCGCTACTCAGCGAGCAGATTGGGTATGGGATCGAAGAGGAGGGCGTTCCGTTCAGGACGCATGCGAGTCACGAAGACGATCCGACCGTAGCGGCTCACGAGGCGGCGTGCGATTCGGCACTCCGGATCGGCGTCGGGATCATGGAGGAAAAAATCGTGCTCCACCACCAGCGACTCCCACGAAACGAGCCGCTGTTCGCCGTGGTCGATCCCTCGAAGTCGGTCGCCCGCGCGATCGGGACGAACGCCGCGCGACTCGCAAAGCGTACGCCCCTGAAGCCGATCGAGACGTAGGCTATCGCGCCAGCCCGACCGTCTCCTGATATCGCCCGTGTTCGGCCTCGAAGATGTCCATGATCTCGCCCATCGTCGCGTAGGCCTTCACCGCCTCGACGATGTGGGGCATGACGTTCTCGTCCCCGCGGATCGCCTCCCGGATCGAATCGAGATGCCGATCGACGGTCTCGTCGTCGCGTTCGGCTTTGACCTCCTTCAGCCGTTTTTTCTGGTGTTCCGCTGCGGCCTGCTCGTCGACATGGAGCACGTCCGGACTGGTGTCCTCTTCGATCGTGAACGTGTTGACGCCGACGACGACCTCCTCGCCACGGTCAACTCGTTCTTGGTACTCATAGGAGGCGTCCTGGATCTCGCGGTGGAAGTAGCCCTCCGAAATTCCCCGGAGGACGCCGTCCCGGACCGAACCCTCGCCCATCTCACGGATCTCCTCGATATACCTCATGGTCCGTTTCTCGGTCTCGTCAGTCAGCGCCTCGATCGCGAAGCTCCCCCCGAGCGGGTCGACGATATCGGCCGCGCCCGATTCCTCGGCGATGATCTGTTGGGTTCGAAGGGCGACTCTGACTGCTTCCTCGGAGGGCAGGGCAAGCGCCTCGTCGAAGCTGTTCGTATGCAGCGACTGCGTGCCGCCGAAGACGCCCGCCAGCGCCTGAATCGTCACGCGAACGATGTTGTTCAACGGTTGTTGAGCCGTCAGACTCTGGCCCGCCGTCTGGGTGTGGAACTTCATCTGCTTCGAGCGGGGGTCCTCGGCGTCGTACCACTCGTCCATAATCCGTGCATAAATCCGTCGGCCGGCACGATACTTCGCGATCTCCTCGAAGATCGAGTTGTGGGAGTTGAAGAAGAAGGAGAGTTGGGGAGCGAAGGCGTCGATATCCAGCCCGCGATCGATCGCGTCCTCGACGTAGGCGAAGCCATCGGCAAGCGTAAAGGCGAGTTCCTGTACCGCAGTCGAGCCTGCCTCGCGGATGTGATAGCCCGAAATCGAGACGGGCTTGAACTTCGGCGTCTCCGCGACGGCGAACTCGATGGTGTCGGTGACCACTCGGAGCGAGGGCTCCGGGGGGACGACCCACTCCTTCTGGGCGATGAACTCCTTCATCATATCGTTCTGAAGGGTGCCCCGCACTTCGTCCCGAGAAACACCCTGTCGGTCGGCGAGCGCGACGTACATCGCATAGATCACCGCCGCGCTGGGATTGATCGTAAAGGAGGTCGATACCTCGTCGATATCGATGCCGTCGAAGAGGACCTCCATATCTCGGAGGGTGTCGACCGCAACGCCTTCCTTGCCGACCTCGCCATCCGAGAGGGAATCATCCGAATCCTTGCCCATGAGGCTGGGCATATCGAAGGCAACTGACAGCCCCGTCTGGCCCTCGTCGATCAGGTAGTGAAATCGTTCGTTCGTTTCTTCAGCAGTCCCAAAGCCCGCGAACTGGCGCATCGTCCACGTCCGGCCGCGGTACATCGTCGGATACGGTCCACGAGTGTACGGCTCCTCGCCGGGGAAGCCGAGATCCTCGTCGTAATCGAGATCGGCAACGTCCGCGGGCGTGTACAGGCGCTCGACTTCGAGGTTCGAAACGGTCGCAAACCGTTCTTTACGCTCGCCGTAATGATCTAAAACCGGCGCTACCGTACTTTCCTCCCAGTCGGATTTCGCTGTACGTATCTCCGAAAGCTCCTCGTTGTCGTACATACCTCCTGTTTTTGCCGGGATGTCCATTAAGAATTCCGGGTAGCTACCCGCTATTGTCCCTAACCTTATTACTAGAAAGATATATATTTATACAGTACATATCAGTGATGAGGAATAACCTAATGGTCCGCTATCCCGATTGGTGCTGTCAACACTGTGGTGAACCGCTCCGTACTGTGCCGTGTCTGAACTGCATCCCGCTCGAACAGATGGACGAGGAGACTGATCCAGGAGACGGTGCTGGCGAACGCGATGGCGTCACCGTCTCCACATCAAAGTAATCGTAGAGAGGTTCAAGAACTCAGTCAGGACTGGAGGCGTTTCGTCGTCTCGACGAGCGGGTGGCGTGCGTAATCAACGACCGAGATATCCGAGATCGAGGAAAGGCCCTCGTCGCGGGCGGTTCGTTCCATCCCGAGTTCGATCTCCTCGTCGATGACGATCACATAGGCGTCCATCCTCTCGACCCCGAGTTCGGCAGCGGCCATCACGCGGTGATGACCGTCTGCGAGCAGGAATCGGCCGTCGACATCGATCACGACGAGGGGCTCTGCGAGCCGGTGTTCGAGCTCGTACTTCCGGCCTTCGAGTTCATCGGCGTAGACTTTCCCTTGCGTGGGGACGAGATTCGAAAGCGAGACCGTCCGGCGTTCTTCGTTGACCGAGATGTCGTGGATGCTTTCGAGCGTGCGGATGAGCTTCCCCACTTTCTCGGGGGTAGCGCGTTCGATCTGGCTGCGGATCACGTCGGCGTTCGAGATGATCCCGACTAGATTTCCCGCGTCATCGACGACCGGGAGCTTCTGGATACCCGAACGAAGGATGACGCGGGCGGCGTCGGTCACTTTCATCCGAGGGTGGGCAACGACCAACTCCGTGGTCATCACCTTGAATATCGGTTCGTCGTCGTCCGCGAGCAGCAGATCGCGTGCGCTGATAAACCCCTCGACGCGCCGCCCGTCACAGACCGGAAAGCCACTGTGTTCGTCGCTTTCGGCGATGCGTACCGCTACTTCGCCCGTGGTCGCATCCGGCGAGACCGTCGCCACGTCGCGGGTCATATACTCGTTGACGCGGGGTTTGCCATCCGTGACGCCTCCGTTCATAGCTATACTGTCGGTCATAGGTACTTGAAACCGCTGCGGTAACGGCGGGCGCGTACTATGCCGGGACCTGTCGTACCATCGCCGACACTTAGGGATTATCGTAGGGTTTCAATAGATTTCCTGCTCGCTAACCGATCGATGTGGACCGTGTAATCGGAAAAAATCTTCCGATTGGCTACGATAATCCCTAACTGCTATGACCGATAGTATACCCCCTCGAAAGGCGCTCGCAAACGCTTTACGTTACCGGCGACGCAGCGCCGCCTGCCAGTTGTTCGCCTCGTCGATCGGTCGTACGCTTCCGTAGTTGTGTGTCGAGAGCGTCTCGAAAAACCGCCCGTCGATCACTTCGCGGACGATCTCCGTCAGTAGCTCTTCGTCTTCCTCGGTCTCCTCGCCCAAGAAGCCGATCGGGATCTGCGCGCCGGCCATCCTCGCGTGTCCGCCCGCGCTGCCGATCTGATCGAACGCGTCCCGAAGCGTCTCGCCGATGTCGAGATCGGGACCGTGTGCCCGTGCGGAGATGTAGACGGTTTCGTCCGCAAAGCCATAGACGAGCACTCCACTGACTCCCTGCATGTTGAGCAGCCGATCGGCGGCTTGGGCAAGCGCATCACGATCACGGAGACGACCGACACAGGTCGTACAGATGCCGTCTTTGACCCGGCTGTTCCTGATCGCTCGCGCCAGCGTCTCTATGGTTTCGGCGCTGACCGTCGGTCGTTCGACCTGGTCGAGGACGCCGATATCGACGTGGGGCAACAGGAGGGCCGCCGCCTCGAAATCGAGCTGACAGACCCCCCGTGAGAAATCGTCCGTGTCGGTTCGAATGCCGAAGAGAAGCGCCGTTGCAAGCTCCTCGCCCGGTTCGACTTCGAGCGCGTCGAAGTACTCGACGAGCATCGTACTCGTCGAGCCAACGTCGCTTCTGACATCGAGATGGCGCGCCTCGACCGGACCCGGCGAGGGATGGTGGTCGATGACGATATCGATCGGGGTCTCCTTTTCGAGCTGGTCGTTAACCCCTGGAAGCGAGTGATCGACGAGCGCGATCGCGTCGAAGGCAGCCGCCTCCGCTGGATCGTCGAGACTGACGAGATCGAGATCGAGAACGTTGACGAGCGCGCGGTTTTCCTGATGGGAGATCTCCCCGAAGTAGTAGACCGCCGCCTCGACACCACTCGCGCGCGCAAGCGCTGCAAGACCGACGCCGCTTGCGATCGCGTCGGGATCGGGGTTGTCGTGTAAGACGATCCCGAGCTGCCCGTCGATTCCCTTGAACAGATCGCGCAGATGCCGGGCGCGACTCGCCTTCCGCCCGGTGATGCTTTTTTTGGTGTACTCGCGGAACGCACCGGTCGGATCGACGACCGTGTCGACGAGTTCGGTGAGCGTCCGTCGCTCCTCTTTCGTGGGTTCGTCGCCGGTGTAGGCGACAGTTGGCACGTCCTCGAACGCCTCGCTGGCTGCGCGTGCGATCGCAACGTTTCTCGTCGAGGATTCCGTTCCGATGAACACGCTCGTTAGTGATTCGATCCCCGAAAGCACCGCTGGGTCGGCCGGGTCCGCGGCGGTGATCGTCACGTCCCGCTGTGGAAACTCCCGCTGTTCGGGATCGAGAGTGACGATATGAACCGTTGCGCCCTGCTCCCGCGCGAGTTCGACCAGCGCGTGACCGACAGTCCCGGCTCCACATCCCAGGAGCAGTCGAGCAACCATACAGTACGCCGTAGCTCTCGGATATGCTAAAGGCTACCGTCTCGGCGAACTCGGAGTCCGAACCGATCCACGGATCAAGGCGGCCGTCGCTCCAAACCAGCGTGCTCGAACTCGCTTTCTTCTACTGTTGCGCTCGTCGCGTTCATCGCTTGCGCCAACTCCATCGTCACGATGTTGAGGACGAACACCTCGGTATCGAGAACGTTTTCTGGTGTGTCCTTTAGATCCTCGCCGGTCCCCACAGGAGCGAATATCACTACCGGTGGAGCCACCGAGACGACGTCACCGGAACCGTACGGTTCTGGTTGGCTCGAAAATCGCTTGCGATTTTCGAACGTTGAAAAAGCTGTAGGGCGCGAGGTTCTCCCCGACTTCGCCGCGCGTGCTCACCCACCGATAGGGCGGGGAATCACGGAGCCAGCGAGCAGGCGATAGGCAGAATCGGGTTCCGAAATGTCGACTTCCATCTCACTTGCCCTCGAAGGGATCGATCTCATCGCTTCCCGGTTCGTCCTCGTCCACACCGAATCCGGGCCCCATCGTCGCGAACTCGAAGACAAGTCCATCGGGATCGCTGAAATAAATGCTCTCGAAGTAGGTCCGATCCTTTATCTGGGAAACGCGAACCCCGCGATCCATCAGGTGCTCGCGCCAGCGCTTTAGCGTTTCCCGATCTTCGACCCCGAACGCGAAATGATGGGATGCGCCGGGGCCGGGCTGACCCCGCGAGTTCGGGTACTCGAAGTAGGTGACCGTGGTTCCCGGCTCGCCTTCGGGAGTCGAGGAGAAGTAGTAATGCAGCGTGCCGGGGTCGTCGTAGTTCTGGGTTCGCTTGACGGTGTGCCAACCGAGGACCTCCTCGTAGAACTCTCTCGTGCGCTCCATATCCGTACAGATGTTCGTCACGTGGTGCAGTCCGGTGGTCGGTGGTGTCTCGGTCATAGTGTGGTTTCGGTGATCAGCTGTCGTAACCCGCGCCAGTCGGCGCGTCGGGCAGTTCGTACGGATCGACTTCGAGGCCGAGTTTGGAGAGTGCTTTCTCGACGTGCTCGTCATCGACGTACTCCGCACCCGCTTCGACGCGAATCCGCTGGGCAGTTGCCAGAATCTCGCCGCGTCGATCGTCGGGCATGCGGTACTTGTCGGTGGCGAATTCGAGGACGAGTCCGTTGTGATCCCGCGTGTAAATCGAGTGGAAGGCTCCGCGATCGAACTCGTTGTAGTGATGGTTCGCTTCGTCGAACGCTTGCTTGGTTTCCTCAAAGCGCTCGGGATCCACACTGAAGGCGAGGTGATGGACCGCTCCCAGTCCCGTGCGCTGCGGGCTGGGATCCGACTCCCGATCGTCGCTTACGAAGAAGGTGAGAATCCGGCCGTCGCCAGTATCGAAAAACAGGTGCGTGACCTCCGGCTGGTCGAGATTGGGCTGGCGAAGCACGAGCGCCATTCCCAAGAGGTCGCGATAGAATTCAACTGTGTCGGCTTCGTTGCTCCCGATGAGCGTGATGTGGTCGGTTCCCGACAGTCGAATAGGGCTGTCGGGCGGTTCGGCGCTGACGGGTGTGGGTTCGTTGGGCATGTAGTTTCCTCGTGTTACTTGGTACGCATCCGAACCCATATATCGGTTCCCGGACGTTACAGTAACCAGGTAACACCGATGTCATCCGAGACTCGATATGGAGAGCCCGCCTGTACCGTGATCGACTCGCTCGAACGGATTGGCTCCCAGTGGCGATTGATCGTGCTGCACGATCTCCAGGAGGGCGAAAAACGGTTCAACGAGATCAAGCGCTCGACCGGTGCGTCCTCGCGAACGCTCTCGCGGGTGCTCGACGATCTCAACGAACTCGGGTTTGTCGAACGCCGGGTCGAGGCCGAGGCTCCGATCGCGACCTACTACAGCCTCACGGAAAAGGGCGAGTCCCTCGAGCCCGTCTTCGAGGAGATCGAACGATGGGCCGACGAGTGGCTGTGAGCGGGTGGGAAAAACCGATCGTTTCCCTTCGTCTCCGTATTCAAATCGCGTAGGGCCACGCGATCGCGCTCATCGCGAGAAACAGGAGAGCAGCACCGATCATGGTGACGTTTTTCAGGAAGTGGATCATCTCCTGTTCTTGCTGTTGTGACGGAACTGCCCAGAAGTCGTGCATGATCGGCGTCACCACGAGCAGAAATACGGCGAGCGTACCCGCCGCGAACGTCGGAAACGCGCCCAGAACGAGCCCGATCCCGCCGACGACCAACATTCCACCGGTAAAGACAACCGCAAACCGCGGCCGCGGAACTCCCTTCGACTCCGCGTACTCCGTCATCGCTTCGATATCCAGAAAATGGTTTACTCCATTGAAGGCGAGAACACCTCCAAAAAGGAGGCGACCGAACAGAAACAGCTCGGCAGTCAATGGTGCGTCGAAGACGGTGTTCTGGAAGAACACGACGGAGACGGTACTCGACAACGTAACGATATCTACCACCATAGGGTGTTTTCGATCTACGGCACGAACCGTTATAGTAGCCGTTGAAACTCAGTACACGCTCGCGTGCGGATTCGCGGCTGGCGTCCGCGGACGCTGGCCGCTGCGTGTAAGCGGTGTGCAACCAGTTCCAACGGCTACTGTCTACCCCGTTTCCGAGGGGGATTCAGACGGCCAGAACGTCTCGTTGGACCTACTCGAACTCTCCTTTCCCGATATCCGGCTCGGGCTGGCGCGACATCCGAATGGCTGTTTTCGGGAAAAAGCGCGCCAGATCGGTCGTCGTCACGATCCCGATCGCCTCGCCGTCCTGTGCAACGGGCAGCTTCTTGACGTTGTTCTGGCCCATCCGTTCACCGGCAGCGCGAACCGACTCCGAGGGCGAGATCGTGACGACGGGATCGCTCATCAGCTCCGAGACGGGCGTCGCGGAGAGATCAACTCCCGCTGCAACGCCCGCAACGATATCGGCCTCGGTTAGAATCCCCTCGATTCGCGTCTCGCCGACGACGAGCGAACCGATACTGTGCTCGGTGAGTTCGTCCGCCGCGTCTGTCCCCATCGCCTCGCGGTCGATCGTCCGAACCGGCGACACCATGAGTTCGGTGACTGGCGTATCTATCATGATTAATCGTCCTCTAACCGCTACCACAACACGCGTCATAATAAACGATGTGTCACCGGCCAGAATTTCGTGCGGTTACTCGTCGGGATACGCCCGATCGAGCAGCTCCGGCTCCGTTTCGAACCGTGCGCGGATCGGCGCGATGATCTCCGCGATCGTCTCGCCCGTCGCCCCTTTCAGATCCTGTGGATGGAGCTCGCCGGCGACGAAATCGGCTTCGAGCGAGCCGTACTCCTCGTAGACGATGTCGCCGCCGTACTGCTCGGGTCGCTCGATGACGAACGATTCTCCCGCCTCTTCGAGGATCGGAAAGACGAGATGCTGAAGATACTCTAGGACACCGTTGTCCTCGACCTCGCCCTGCGGACAGTACGCCCCGTTGATCTTTTCGCTCACGGTTTCCGGATCGTCGGAGAGCCTAACGCCGGATCCTGCCTCCGAGGCGCTCATCTTCCCGCCCGAAAGCCCCGAGAGAAGGGGAGCGAACAGACAGAGCGGTTTGTCGTGGCCGTGTTCGGGCAGGATCTCGCGGGCGAGCATGTAGATCCCGCGCTGGTCGATTCCTCCATACGCGATGTCGGCATCGAGTGCGGCGACATCGAGGCTCTGCATCAGGGTGTAGGCCAACCCTCCAAGTTTTGGGTTCTCGCTCTGGCGGACGACCTCGCTTCCGGCGCGCTGTGCGCGCGAGATGGTCGTATCCGCGAGCAAGCGGTAGAGTTCGAGTGTGTAGGGCTGGTCTAGTTCGAACTCGGTTCCGTTGACGAACTCGATATCTTCCGAACGAGCGCCGGCGGCCTCGACCATCGCCTCGATCGCCGTCCGGTAGTACTCTGATCGGGCTTCCAAGAGATCGAAGGGACTTTTCTCGTCATCCAAATGCGCATGAAGATCCGCGATCAACACTGTGACATCGAGATCCGCTCTGAGGAAGTCGGCGAGTTTTCTGATCGTCGTAAAATGACCGATATGCATCTCGCCGGTGGGTGCGTAGCCGATGTAGATACTGGGGTTCGGTTCGGAGAGAAGCTCTTCGAGCTCCTCCTCGGTAACGACCTCCTCCGTGTGGCGGGTGATGAGGCGTTTTCGCTCCGCGGTGTCCATACCGGGGAGAGCCAACCGACCGGGGTAAATCGTTCGATTCGAGCTATCCAAATCCGTGGCGCTAAGTAGATCCGGCGGCCGACTAGAACCACTCAATGGCGCTTTCCGCGAACGACAGATCGATTGCGGGCTTTACGATGGCGGGCCACTCGTTGGTCCACTGGTTCGAGACCTCGATCCCCATTTTTCTGGTGGTCTGGCTCATCGAGTTCGACGTTTCGGTCGCCCTCTTGGGACTGATTCTCGCGCCCAGCTACGGGCTTTTCGGCTTCGGCGCGCTGCCCGCGGGCATTCTCGCCGACAAGTATGGGACGAAACGGCTGATCTTGCTCTGTCTCACCGGGATGAGCGTCGGGTTCTTGGCGCTCTCGCTTGCGACCAGTATCTACACCATCGCCGCCGGTCTCCTCGTCTGGGGGCTCGCCGCGAGTATCTACCATCCCGCCGGGCTCTCGCTGATCTCCACGGGGGTCGAAGAGCGCGGGACGGTTTTTGCCTATCACGGCATCGCCGGAAACGTCGGGATCGCCTTGGGCCCCTTTGTCGCCGCCACCCTCCTCATATTTTTCTCGTGGCAGCTCGTCGCCGCGCTGCTCGCGATTCCCGGCCTTCTTGCTGTCCTCTACGGCCTTTCGGCCGACTTCGATCCCACCGGCGCGGTCGAAATAGACGCCTCCGAAGCGAGCGATAAGGCGCTTTCAGTGGGGGACCTCTTTTCTAATTCCCGGACGCTGTTTGCAAGCGCCTTCGCCGTCGTCTTCGTCATCGTCACCTTCGAGGGGCTGTTCTATCGCGGGATGTTGACCTACCTACCCGAGATCTTGGAGGGGCTTCCCGCCCTCGAAGGCTTCGTCGTCGGGCCGGATCTCGAAGGGATCGAACCATCGAGGTATATCTACGTCGGCTTTCTCGTCGTCGGGATCGTCGGCCAGTACGTCGGCGGGAAGCTCACCGACAGAATGGCACCCACCAGAGGGCTGCTCGGGATCTTCGTCGTCCTCGCCGTTCTCGCGGTAGCCTTCATTCCTGTCACCGGAATGGGGATCGTCCCGCTGCTCGTCCTCTGTGGCCTGCTCGGTTTTTTCCTCTTTGCGATCCAGCCGTTCTATCAGGACGCCGTCGCGGTCCATACGCCCGCGGACACCCGCGGACTCTCCTATGGCTACACCTACTTCGGGGAGTTCGGTCTCGGCTCCGCGTCGATCGCCATCGGCGGGTTTCTGCTTGATGCCTACTCGCTTGCGGTCTTCTTCGGCACGCTCGCGACCTTCGCGCTCGTTGGCGCGGCGCTTTCGGCGGGACTGCTCACCTATCTCGGCCGGTTTGACTCGCCCCAAGCCGCCAAAACCGGTTCCGATGACTAACCTGCAGAAATGTTACCAAAACATATCAGAACCCGCCCGAGTATACTTTTACCCTCGGGCACGCTACGTGTCACTGAAGGGTATGATCCGAAGTCGAAAACCGACAGTGCAGCGCCTTCTCCTGCTTACAGGGATCGTGCTGTTCGTTCTGGGGATCGCCATCACCATCGGCGTCCCGCCGATCGAGTCGGTTCCGGACCTACCCGAACTCGGGGATTTCAACCCCGAGGGTCTGCCCGATCGGGGCGACCTGCCGACCACGGAGGAGCTGCTCGAACTGCGCGATAGGGTGGCCGATCGAGTGACCACGGTTTCGATCACCCAGTCATAGCTCTCGATATGGGTACGGGCCAGGGCGTCGTAACGGCGCGCTCGTGTCGAAGCCTACATCAGCCAGTGCGTGATAGATGGACCACGACAAAACAGTCCTCTCTAGCTGAGAGAAAAGACAACTGCACCATCGAATTTATATCTATAGGAAGTAATACCATAATTAGAAAATGTCATCCGAGGGTGTATCGGACGCGTCCGTCGTGCTCGTCGTCGACGACGAGCCACAGCTCGCGGAGCTGTTTGCGGCGTGGCTCAACGACGACTGGGACGTACGAACAGCCCACAACGGAGAGGAGGCACTCGCAGCGATGAACGGCGATGTCGCGGTGGTGTTGCTCGACCGACGAATGCCGGGCAAGTCCGGCGACGAGGTTCTCGATTCGATCCGCGAGCAGGACTATGACTGTCGAGTGATCATGGTTACTGCGGTCGATCCCGATTTCGATATCATCGAGATGGGGTTCGATGATTATCTCGTCAAACCGGTCGCGAACGACGAGCTCACGGCGACCGTCGAGCGGGTCTACCAGCGCCGCGAGTACGACGAGACGATGCGCGAGTACTACAGCCTCGCCTCGAAACGCGCGGTGCTCGAAACCGAGAAATCCCGGCCGGAGCTCGAAGGAAACGAGGAGTTTCGCGAACTCGAAGATCGGCTGACTTCGCTCAGAAAATCCGTCGATGAGACCATCGATGGGCTGAACAGCCACGAGGATTTCGCCGCCGCGTTTCGCGATCTCGACGGTTAGGATTGGCGGTAGATCAGATTGCGCTGGACCTCGTTTGCACCCTCGTAGATGACCGGAATGCGCACGTCACGATAGACGCGGGCGATCCGCCGGTCGGTGAGGATCGATCGCCCGCCGTGAAACTGCATGCCCTGCTCCGCACACATCGTTGCGGTTTCAGTGGACTTCGTTTTCGCCATCGCCGCCCACAGCCCCGCCTGCTCGCCATCTCTGACCTTTTTTGCCGCCCGATAGTTGAGCGCGCGGGCGGCCTCGAACTCCATGCGCATATCCGCCAAGCCGTGTTGGACCGCCTGAAACTCGTTTACGTTTCGTCCGAAGGCTTCGCGTTCGTGGACGAACTCCCAGGCCTCCTCGATCGCGGCCGTCGCGAGCCCGAGTCCGTGGCCGCCGACGACGATCCGGCCGTGGTTGAAGAAATCCGCGAGCATGAGAAAGCCGCCGTTCTCGTAGCCAACGAGGTTCTCCTCGGGGACACGCACGTCGTCGAAGATGATATGAGCCTGCTTCGAGGCGCGCATCCCCATCTTCTCGGGGATGTGTTCGGCCTCGTACCCTTCAGCATCGGTCGGAACGATGAACATCGAGTGGTTCGAGTAGCGGTCGTTCTCCTCGCTCGTGCGCACGAACACCGTCACCCAGTCGGCCTCGACGCCGTTGCCGATCCAGTACTTCTCGCCGTTGATCACGTACTCGCCATCCTGCTTTTCGGCGGTCGTCGTCATCCCCGCGAGATCGCTTCCCGTATCGGGTTCCGAAACCGCAAGCCCGGTGATCTGTTCGCACTCGGCAACTGGTCTGAGATACTCCTCTTTCTGTTCTTCTGAGCCGTACTCGTAGACCATCTCCGCACCGAAACTCGCGAGCTGGAGGGTAAGTGCAATGCCGGCGTCGGCTTTGTAAAACTCCTCCGCGATAGCGAGCATCTCGACGACATCCAACCCGCGCCCGCCGAGCTCTTCGGGGATATCCTGGGCGATCAGCCCCGCGTCCTGACCGGCCTCCAAGATCTCCCACGGGTACTCGCCGGTTCGAAAGTACTCCTCGGCGTTCGGTTCGATATGCTCGGCGGCGAACTCGCGGGCCTCGGCTTTGACCTCGCGGGCGTACTCGGGGACGATCTCCTCGGTGAGCAGTTCCATACGGTAGTACTCGTTTCGAGGACCAAATAGATCGTGAAACGCGGATAAACGTAGTCTTAATTTATTGTTTATAAGAGACGGTTTCGGATACTACGAGAACGTTATAATAACGATTGTCGCTGTTTCCCGACGATTTCCCGTCCGGGTCGCCGACTACCGGTCAGGGATTACAGCCGTCCGTATCAGTCAGCGGTTCCGACGGCCCGATAGTAGATCGTGATTCCCTCACGGTCCTCGACCGCGCGTTTTTCGGCTCTTCCTTCGTGAACGAGTCGTTCGAGCGTGGCCTCGACGACGGCCTTCGAGCGCTCGCGCGAGAACTGCCATCTGATGGCGCTGGTAACCGCCCGCAGCAATCCCCGTTCTTCGTTGCTCCGGCCGACGTTCCGGAGGAAGTCGTCAACCCGCAGCGCCTCAGGGGCACTTTTTTCGAGAGTTCCGTCGATAACCGTAATGAGGTCCGCCTCCGGCCGTGCAGCCTCCCAGTCGATCTCACTCAGTGGCATGGACGCTGAGAAGGGCACGGGAGAGCTTCAGTGTGTTGTCGAATCACCCTTCGAACTGACTGACCGCGATCCCCTCCCCGAACGGAAGCACCTGCGTCTCGAACCCCGGTTCAGCGCGAACGTGATCGAGATAGTTTGCGATCCCTCGGGTTCCTTCGTTCAGTTGGGGATCGTCACCTTCCACGTGAGCAAGCAGATCCTCGAAGACGACCACATCGTCGGCGCTCATCGCGTTATCGGCGATCACAACCCCGCCGGGTGTGAGCTTCTCTCGAACTGCCTCGAACGCCCCGACGTACCGGTGTTTCTGGTGGTCGATCAGAACGATATCGAATGGACCGTCATACCTCTCGATAGTGTCGAGCGCGTCGCCGAGTTCGTAGGAAGCGAGGTGGTCGTACCCACCGGTATCGAGATGCTCGCGGGCCATCTCCAACTCCTCTTCATCGACCTCTGTGAGAACGATCTCGCCGTCTTCGGGTAGCGCCTCCGCGAACCAGTACGCCGAATACCCGTAGCCTGACCCGAACTCGAAGATCGACTGTGCGCCCGCGATCCGCGCAACGAGTCGGAGAAATCCCCCGACCTCGGGACCGACGTGGGGGAACCCCTCGCGTTCTGCGTACTCGTCCATCTCCTCCAATATATCGTCCGGTTGCGGGCCGACCGCGCGAACGAACCGGAGCACGTCGTCCGTGAGATGTGCCATGCTCTGTTCACACGCCTGATAGCAGATAAATTGCTCACGTTACAGAATCGTTTCGGGTTTAGTAAAAACGGATGTCATATAGGGCCGTGCGAAGCGTTTTATGACTCCTTCTATATTCAAAATTTATATATTCCAGTAGATATATACTGGATTATGTATCGCCGTACCTACCTTGTTGGTTCCACAATCGGACTGACCAGTATCGCTGGATGCCTTAATTTCACAGCTACGTCTAACAATGGAGGTCCTAGCGGTTCAGATACTGGTGCTGACGCACCTCAATTCAGGGCTGACGAAGACGCCCCTGGGACGTTTATTCTCCTTCGCCAACAGCCACAGAACCCGAACGGTATCGTTGTTGGCGATGAATTCGAAACTGCCATCGTTCTTGGAAACGCTGGTGGTGAACCGGTCAGCGGCGAAGTTAGCGTTGAACTTATTCCACCGAACGACAACGAGGCCATTCAAACGGCTACGGTCATTATTGACGTTGCCAACGAACTCCCATCTGGCGCTGCGGGATTTTTCACTATTGGCTTATTCGAAGCGACAGTTGCTGGCGACTGGGAGCTAACCGCAGGTCCTGAGATTGGACAGATCCATCCCGAATATATCGGAACAGTCGAAGTCAAAGATCAATCTGACGGCTGATATACTACACAGCCATTGGGTGAAAAAGTGGAGAGTTCACTCAGTAAGTCAGTGCAGTTACGAGCAATCCAATTCCGTGTCGGACCCGTTCGTTTTCGTCCCGTCACCGATCCCGTCTCTATCACTGGCTCCATCGCCATCGTCGGAACCATCGGTGTCGCCGCCGTTTTCACCACTCACGTTGCCGTTGTCATTATCGCCGCCATCCCCGCCATGAATCTCGACGAGATAGCACGACAGCAGACAGAGCATCGCGCCGTTCGGCTCGAACGCCCCGCCCGCCAGACAGCCGAGCGTACAGCCGACGAAGCCTTCCGAAACCATCTCACTCGCCCCCGAGGATCGCCTTTGCGCGCTCGCGCCAGCGCTCGACCAGCCGTTCTGCGTCCTCCTGTGTGAGCCCCATCATCGCGTAGGCCTCCTCGAAATCCCCGCGTTCCATCGCCGCGCGGGCGGCTTCCGGATCGTCGAGATCGTCGAAAACCTCGATGATCTCCTCTGCGAGCGCGCCCGCCGGCTCGTCGTCCCACCCGTCGCCATCGGAATCCCCGAGATCGTCGAACGCATCGCCGTCATCGTCGTCGAGATCGTCTACTGCGTCGCCATCGCCGTTGTCGCCCATAGGTCGACTGTGCGCGGTTCGGGCATAAACGTCTCCCTGCTCATCCTTCGAACGAACTTCCAGCCAACCGCGCCATTGCGCCACAGAGTACCTGCGTCGCGGTTTCGCAGTCGTCCCAGTCGGTCCATTCCTTCGGGTTGTGCGAGATCCCGTCGCGCGAGGGGGCAAACAGCATTCCTGCGTCGGTCACGCGCGCGGCGTGCATCGTGTCGTGGGCCGCCCCCGAGTGAAGCGCCATCGTCGTGATTTCCGCTTCCGTTGCGGCCTCGCGGGCCGCCTCCCGACACCGATCGGCCATCGAAACCGGTTCGACATCGAACTCCCGATCGAACGCCGTCTCGACCCCGCGCTCCGCTTCGAGGCGTGCGAGGCTCGATTTCGCTCGGGAAACGAGTTCGTTCATCGTTTTATAATGGGTATCCCGAATATCGACACCGCACTCGACTGTTCCAGGAATAACGTTTGTCGCATTTGGACGCACGGAGAGGCTTCCCACCGTCCCAACCGCGCTTTCGCTCTCGCTCGCGACCACTTCGCTTGCGGCGCGCTCGACATCGAGGACGAACTCGCTGGCCGCACAGAGCGCGTCGGTTCGGTCGTTCATCGGCGTTGCCCCCGCGTGGTTCGCCTCACCCCGAATAGAGACTTCACAGTGGGTGATGCCCGTGATATCGGTGACGATCCCGACGGGAACGCCGACCGTTTCTAGCCGATCGCTCTGTTCGATATGGAGTTCGAGCCACGCCTCCCAGCCCGCGGCGTTGACCCGTCCCTCGCCCCGAAAGCCGATCCCTTCGAGCGCGTTTTCCAGTGTCCTTCCCTCGCCGTCTTCGAGTGCGAGCACTTCTTCGACGCTTCGCTGACCGGTGGCGACCGAGGAGCCGAGCAGCCCCGACCCGAACCGGCCGCCCTCTTCCTCCGTAAAGGAGACGACGGCAATCGGCCGTTCGGGTTTTTTGTCTCGTTCCTGCATAGTGCGGACGGCTTCGAGGGCAGCATAGACGCCCAACGGGCCATCGAAAATCCCACCCTCCGGGACCGAGTCGAGATGGCTGCCCGCCGCCACGGGGGGGAGATCAGAGTCGGCGCTTTCGGGGACCCACCGGCCGACGATATTGCCGACGGCATCGATTCTCACCATCAGCCCGGCGTCTTCGAGCCGAGTGAGAAAATACTCGCGGGCTGTGCGGTTCGCCTCGGTTCCCGCTCTAACCGTTCGACCCCGGCCCTCCTCGCTCTCGACGCGACCGAACTCGGCGGTCCGCTCGATATCCTCGCGCAATCGCGCGCCATCGACGTTCATACCGGATCGAACACTCACCGGACAATGGTGCTTGCGATCCGTTCTCAGCCGGATTCTCGCGGTGGGAGGACGATATCCTGAAGATACTCCTCGTGTTTCGCGTTGTAGACGATCTTGATCTCTTCCGTCGCTGGTGTTCCGATACAGGTGAGCCGGATATCGCGTTCGTGGATCGCCTCCTCGGGGAGAATCTCCTGACTGCCGAGGTCGATATCGATCTCCCCTTCGAAGAGGATGGCCGCACAGTTCG
>JADFQH010000262.1 GCA_022561895.1 Methanobacteriota archaeon
CTTGATGTACGCCGACCAGTGCCCTCGTCCCGCAAACGCCTCGGTGATCTTCGTCCCGCCGGCCTTTGCCGCCGACGCGATCTTCGAATCACTCGACTCCGAACTCGATCTTGCGGTCGCGATCACCGAGGGAATCCCGACCCAGGACATGAGCAAGGTGTACAAGCGCCTTTCAGAAGTGGATACCCACCTCGTCGGTCCGAACTGCCCCGGTCTCATCACGCCCGGCGAAGCGAAGCTGGGTATCCTACCGGGCAACATCTTTTCAGCAGGTAACGTCGGTCTCGTCTCTCGATCCGGAACCCTCACATACCAAGTCGTCGACAATCTCACCAATCGTGGACTGGGCCAAACGACGGCAGTCGGAATCGGTGGCGACCCAATTATCGGGACTTCGTTCGTCGACGCGCTCTCGCTGTTCGAGGACGATCCTGACACTGAGGCCGTCGTCATGTGTGGCGAGATCGGCGGCGAGGACGAAGAGCAAGCAGCGGCGTTTATCGACGAGAACATGGATACCTCCGTTGCAGGGTTTATTGCCGGGCGCACCGCCCCGCCCGGAAAGCGGATGGGTCACGCCGGCGCGATCGTTTCGGGTTCGGGAACCGGCACGGCAGAAAGCAAGATCAATGCGCTCAATGACGCCGGAGTTCCCGTCGGCGACACGCCCGAAGAAGTCGCCGATAACGTCGAGGAGTTACTGTAGATCTCAGACCGCCGGTTCCGTTTTTGCGAGCTGAGCAATATCCCGTTCGAGTAGCTGTGCGTACTCGACTCGATAGGTCCGAGCGTCGGCTCTGCTAACGTACGAGCCGTTTTCGAAACGCTCGGTGAGCGGGTCGTAGGCAGGCACATCAAAGCCCATTCGGTCGAGATACGAGCGAACCCGCCGGGAGCGAAGCCCCGTGTCGATGGCGTCGTCAGTGAGTTTTCGCACCGTTTCGAACTCGGGGATCGTCACACTCTCCTCGGTCGTGAGTCCGAGATCGCCCTCGATGGTGACCTCCTCGTTGGCGCGCTCCATCACCGCGTACATCTCCTCTGCGAGCCGGAGGATCTGACTCGGGAGCGTGGCGTCGGGCGAGCGCCACTCCACGGTCGGATACGTTTTTCGCAGCCGGACGGGCGTCCAGATCGTATCGTCGGGCGAGAAGTTTTCTTCGAAACTCCGCTCGTCGATCCCGGCTTCGAGTGCGGCGCGCTTGAACTCGACGTACCGTCGAGTCAGTCGGTCGTTCCACTCGGCGACGCTCTCGACGTAGTTCCAGAGCTGGCCGTGATCGGGGAACTGTTCATACCCCCGTTTTCGGTAGATATGCGGGCGTGCGCCCGCGCCGACCCGGCGGCCCTTGTAGTACGGCGAGGAGTTTGCGAGCGCAAGAGCGGGATCGAGCGCGATGAGCGTGTTCAGCTGATCGACGACGCGTTGTTTCTCGAAATGGATGTGCGTGCCTGCACAGTGTTTCGCGTAGTCGAAATCGTCGCCGAGGACCGCCTGTTGAATGCGCGCACGCTCTTCGGGAAACTGGCTGATCTCCCCGCAGTTGATCGGCGTTCCGAGCGGGACGAGCGATTTTCCCCGCTCGTTTGCCTCGCGAAGCGTCTCGTCCAATCGTGCGACGAGTTCGCTCCGTAGTTCGGGGATTGACGTACACGGTGTTGTCTTGATCTCGAAGAGACAGTCCACGAACTCCTCTTCGACCTGTGAGGAGGTTTCGGCTAGATTACCGGGATTACAGAGCGCTCCCTCTTGGTCGATCACCCAGAACTCCACTTCGATGCTGATTTTCATTGATGGGATTGAATCCGCGGCTAGTTGGTCAGTTATCGCCTAATACACCAGCTCGAAAACCGCCGACGGTGAGTTCGCCACCGATAGTCACGGCGATCTATTCCGTTAGTTTGACGGCTAAGACGATGAGACACAACCACGCACCCGCAGGGTGTTTATATAGGGAGTGACGATACTGCAGTAACCGAGTGAGGAAAAAACAAGAAGAATGAGGAAAAAACAAGACGAAGATAGAGGAACGCAGTTGTGAACTGACTCACACGCACTCTAGAACGCTTCGCTGTAGCGACTCACGGTCCGTTACGGTCCGCATGAGGCGATCCGCACACAACAGTTTTCTCTCCCGATTCGAGTGATCACGTATGCCGATCCGCCGACCGACGAGAGGGGAGTTACACGAGCTTGCCGACGAGCTGTATCTTACTCTCACCGACGAAGAGATCGCGTTCGTTCGAGAAATGGCGAGCGATCGGATCGAGTCCTACGAAACCATCCGATCACATAGCCCCGAACCACGAGTCGGTAGCCCCGCTCTCCGCGAGCGAAGCGGCGGCACACGCCCATCGAACGACGAAAACCCGCACAACGCATGGACGGCTCGCTGTGAGATCCGCGGCGACGAGGGTGGCTCACTGGACGGACTGACCGTCGCCGTAAAGGACAACATCTCGGTTGCCGGCGTCGGGATGACCTGCGGCTCGCACGTCGTCGAAGGCTACGTCTCGAACGTCGACGCCACGCTCGTCACACGCCTGCTCGAAGCGGGCGCGGACATCGTCGGCAAGACGAACATGGACGACATGGGGATGGGGACGACCGGCCACAGCGCCTTCGGCCCGATCACAAATCCACGGGACGGCGACTTTCTCGCGGGCGGCTCTTCCGGGGGGAGCGCCGTCGTCGTCGCAAACGGCGAGGTCGATGTCGCGATCGGAACCGACCAGGGTGGGAGCGTCCGCATTCCAGCCGCGTTCTGTGGTGTGGTTGGCCACAAACCGACCTACGATCTGGTTCCGTACACCGGGTGTGTCGGACTCGAACATCTGATCGACCACCCCGGTCCGATGGCGCGCGATGTCGAAACCGTTGCGCGCACCTTGACCACCATCGCGGGCAGCGACCGCAAGGACGTGCGCAGACCGGCTGACGTTCCGGTCGACGAGTATCAAAAAGCGCTCGACGGCGACGTGTCGGATTGGACTATCGCGCTTATCGAGGAGGGGTTCGACCGATCCGACGCCGACGCTCGTGTTACCGAGCGCGTCCGCGAGGCAATCGATCTCCTCGAAGCGCGTGGCGCAACGATCGAGGAGGTCTCGGTTCCGCTCCACGCCGACGCCGGCGCGATCCACTCGATCTGTCAGTCCGAAGCCATCGCAGCAGCAATGGGAAGCGAGGGCGTCGGACGGGGCTGGCAGGGCTGGTACAACACCTCGTGGATCGAGTCCTTCGGCAAGTTCAGACGGGCCCAGAGCGACGACTTTTCGATCGCTATCAAACTCTCCTTGCTCATGGGGATGTACGCGGGCAGGAAATACCACTCGCGGTACTACGCGAGCGGGATGAACATCTATCTCGAACTGATCGAGATCTATGACGAGCTGCTCTCCGAGTACGATCTACTGGCGATGCCGACCGTAGTGGAGACCGCGCCGAAACACGATTCCACTCGTACTGAGTTCGACCGGGTCCGCGAACTCGACGTTCCCGATAACGCCGCGCCGTTCAACCGGACCGGCCACCCCGCCACAAGCGTTCCGGCTGGCGAGGTCGATGGGCTTCCTGTGGGGCTTCAGCTCGTCGGCCCACGGTTCGAGGATTCGATCCCGCTCAACGCCGCCTACGCGCTCGAACAGGCACGGAACTAGGCGAGCGCGTCTGCCAGCCCGTCCGGATTTTCGACATGCAGATCGGGCTGGTGGAGCCAGCTCCCGTAGGGGTTGTCGTGGCGGTTGACGAACGCACCGCGCATTCCGACGGCCTTCGCGCCGACGATGTCGAACGTGTGAGCCGAGACGAACGCCACCTCGTGGGGCGCAACGCCGAACCGCTCACAGAGGAGACGATACGGGGCTGGATCCGGTTTGTACGCACCGCTCTCGGCGACCGAGATAACGCCGTCGAGTTCGGTTTCGAACGACGACTCGACGGCTGCGAGCATATCCGGATCGCCGTTCGAGAGCCCGACCAGTGTGTACTCCTCGCCCAACCGCGAGAGGGCGGGTTCGACATCCGGATACGGTTCGAGGTCGCGCCACGCATCGAGCACGCCCCGTACCCGGTCGTGATCGACTGGAACGTCCGCCTGTTCGAGCCGGTAGACGAACGCTCGGCGGCTGATCTCCTTGAACGGCGTGTGAGGGCCCTCGACGAGCGAGTCGATCATCGAATCACGAAAATGCATCGCGAGATACCGACGCAGGAAGACGACCGAATCGCCGTCGTGATCAACGGCGTTAAAGTAGCCCTCGATCGCGGGGACGAGCCACGATTCGCGGTCGAGGAGGGTATCGTTCTGTTCGAACGAGAGCACCCGCAGTTGGTTTCGAAGCATTTGGGTTGCGGTAAATGATGACTTGA
>JADFQH010000263.1 GCA_022561895.1 Methanobacteriota archaeon
TCTGGCTCAACACGGTGGTCGCGCTCACCCAGTACGTCTACACCGGTGCCGATCCGCTCGCGCTGTCGGTCGCGCTGCGAAACGCCCTCGCGTTCGTCGCGAGCGCGGGTGCGGCGGATATCGGTCGACGGGTGGGCGACCGGGTCGCTGCGAGCTCCTCGGTGCTCGCCGGAGCGCGCTCGGTCGAGGGCGAGATCAGCCCGCTGGTGAAAGCCGTTGGCCGGGTGATCACGATCGAACTCCCGGCGACGATCGAAGACACGCCGGGTTACGATCCGATTTCCGAAGAAACGAAGGCCGAACTCGCAGGAACGAGGCTCGTCTTTCCACGTGGATTGACCGTCACGGAGCTACGCGACCGTCTCGAATCCCGGTTAGTGGACGACTACGGGATCGGCCATGTCGACTGTGAGATCGCCGCCGAGGGTGTAATCGACTCCCTCTCGGTCGGTCTTCGTACAGCCGGACTCGGCCCGACGCTGGCTCCACGAACCGCCGCGGTCGCGGTGCGTGCGGACCCGGCCCCCGACGCGAGTCCCGGCGACACCGTTGCGCTCTGGCGCGAGGGTGAACGGACCACAACGGGCGAACTCAGGGACACGACCGGAGACGCTGCCACCGTTGCACTCGAAGCGGGCAGTGCGCCGCTCGCTCCCGGCGAGTACCGACTGGTGACGCTATCGGAAGGAAACGGCGCGGAACGAAGCGCGCGTGCGCTGTTTCGGTCGGGGTTGGGCAAGCGCCGCGTGGACGACTCGCTGGCCGGAATGCGAGTGGCGTCGTCCGAAGGAATCGTACTGGCGATCGAGGGCGATCGCTTCGAGGCGCTGCCCGATCCGGATCGCCGACTGGAGGCGGGTGAGACGATCTACGCGCTGGGTCAGGCCGCGACCGCGTGTAAGTCTCACTGGCGCGGATGAGGACTCGCATACTCGACGACGTGCCAGGGAACAACAGTCGAACGCGGCTTCGGCTGTGTTTATTCGGATTATTCGTAATACATATATTATTTCGACTATAGAATAGAAGTACGACCGATGACTGTAGATGAGTAGTCGACACAACACATGATAGAGGACAAAACTTTCTTCCGAACGTTAGTCGAGAACGGCTCCGACGCGATCCTTACGATCGACGAGCGAAGCGAGATCGTCTTTGCAAACGAGTCCGTTCGACGGGTCTTCGGCTACGAATCCGAAGAGATCATCGGAGAGTCGCTGACGATTGTCATCCCCGAGCGGTTCCAGGAGGCGCATTTCGAGGCGATCGATCGGTATCTCGAAACCGGGAGTCGGGGGTTCGACTGGAACAGTGTCGAACTGCCCGGAACGCACAAAGAGGGCCACGAAGTTCCCTTGTCGATCACGTTCGAGGAGCACCCTTACGACGACCGGCGGCTGTTTTCGGGAATCATTCGGGATATCAGCGCGCGCAAGCAGTACGAACGGAGCCTCGAACGGCAGAACGAGCGCCTCGATCGGTTCGCGGGGATCGTCTCACACGACCTTCGAAACCCGCTCAACACCGCGATGGCACAGCTGTCGCTCGCACAGGCCGACGCCGAAAGCGAGTATTTCGCCGACCTCGAACGAACGCACGAACGGATGGCGGCCCTCATCGAAGACGTTCTGACACTGACCAGACAGGGTCGGACGGTCGGCGAGATCGAGTCGGTCCCCTTCGAATCGGTCGTCGCCGAGGCGTGGACCACCGCGGGCAGCGAAACGGCGACCCTCGAACTCGATGGCGACCTCGAGGAGATCACAGCGGACGAAGAGCGCCTCCGAACCGTCCTCGAGAACCTCTTTGCGAACGCCGTCCACCACGGCGGAGCGCAAGCCACCGTCAGCATCGGCCGTCTTCCCGACGGTGGTTTTTACGTGATGGACGACGGGACCGGGATCCCAAAATCTGACCGGGAGGACGTCTTCGAGTACGGCCACACCGGCTCCGAGGAGGGAACCGGTCTCGGTCTCAGTATCGTCAGATCCATCGCGGAAGCACACGACTGGCGCGTCGATCTCGCTCCAAGCGACGGCGGCGCGCGATTCGAGTTCACCACGAGTTAATCAACTGAAAACAACATGAGCGAACCATCAACGACGGATGAGAGAACGGACGAAAATCGAGCGGAAACCACCATCCTCGCGGTGGATGACGAACCGCTCGTCGCCGAGGCCTACGCACTGTGGCTGTCGGAGTATACGGTCCACACCGCGATGGACGGCGAGAGCGCGCTTTCACGGCTCGACGAGACGGTCGATATCGTACTTCTCGACAGACAGATGCCGGATCTCTCGGGCGACGAAGTGCTAGAGCGGATCCGCGAGCGCGGACACGACTGTCGGGTCGCGATGGTGACCGGGACCGAACCCGATTTCGATACCGTCGAAATGGGTTTTGATACGTATATCACGAAGCCGGTCGACAGAGACGCACTGAGAGAAACCGTTTCGCGTCTCGTGGGCCTCTCTTCGTATGACGAGGACGTAATGGAGTACTTCGCGCTTGCACAGAAACGGGCCGCGCTCGACGCCGAAAAAAACGCCTCCGAACGCGCAGCGAGCCCCGAGTATACGGAACTCGTCTCGTCGATACGCGAACTCAAGGGGAACATCGACGCGAACGTTACGGGACTGAACCACTGCCAGTTCGTCGCGACGTTCGAGGAGCTACCGGACCATACTACGTAGTCGTTTCGACAAAACTCGGTCCGATTCAGGCCGCGACGGTGTAGGTCTCGCCCGTCCGAGTAACGAGTCCCTCGCTCGATAGCGTGTCCAGCACGGGAAAGAGTGCGAGCTGCTTCATGTCGAGCGAGGACTGGAGATCCTCGATGGTCGCCTCGCCCGCCGTGTGCAGGTAGAGGTAGACGAGCTTTGATCCGGTTGATTCGATCTCGGTCGGGATCGCGGTGCGGTCGTGGGTGAGTGCTGCCGTGCTCATACCAGAATGCTGTCCCTCACCTAATAAAAAACTACCCCATATATCGGATAAATAGTAGGTATGGCATATAATCGCATAATGTAGCGTGGTGACGTGTGACGGGCTGTCGAGCGGAACGCTCATTCGGGCCGAGAGAGGAGTGTGGATATGGAGTGGAAACTCTTCGCCGATCTGGCGGAGTTGGCCGGCGAAAAGCGAGTCGCGGTCGACGCCGAGCCGGGCGACACGGTCGAAACGGCACTCACCGCACTGCTCGATTCCCGTCCCGCACTCGAGGATCGCGTGTTCGACGAGAACGGCGAGCTAGAGGATCACATCAACCTGCTTCGAAACGGCTCGAACGTCTTTATCCAGGGGTCGGGACTCGATACGGTCCTCGAAGAAGGCGACGAACTCGCGCTGTTTCCCCCGGTCAGTGGTGGCTGATAAGGACGGTTGTAGTCTCTTAGCGCTGATCGCCTGTCCGGGTCAGCGAGCAGCGCTAAACAGTTACAGCCGTCCTTGTGAGGGAGTAGCGGGACGGTCGTGATGTCGTCCGATGAGCCTCAATACCTCGGGACTAACCGCGAGTGATACGACCCCGCCGACACTAGGGTAATATATTGTGACGGCCGAGAATCTCATAGAAACGATTGTGGATTCGGCGGAGTGTTCGCTAAAGGCCGGACCGTTACGAAGAGGGGACTCACGTACCGTCGTACATTTCAATCTGCTCAATATTTGTCAAAAAGCGCGTGCGAGATATAGAGGATGAGTTCAGCGCGACGGCTTCGTTTGTTTCACTTGGTAGCCAATGAACCAGCCACCCGGTATGATTTGCGGACATACCGCTGAGTTACCTTGTCAACAATACCTACACCCGAGTGTTTATACTGTGCTAAACGCGCATAGCACACATGACCGGGAGTGGCACTGTCAAACGGATTTTTATCGCACCTGAAGCCGAAGCAGAGATGGAAGAACAGACCGATATTGAAGCAGTTGCCGGAAAGGGGCTCCGAGGTGATCGCTACTTTAGCGAGATTGAGACGGGGACCTTCGTCGAGTGGGAGTCAGATGAGGAACGCCACGACGGGTACGACCTCACGTTGATCGAGCAGGAGGCTGTAACAGCAATCGAACGTGAAGCGGGAATCAAACTCGTCCCGGGAGAACACCGACGGAACATCGAAACTCGTGATGTCGCACTCAATCATCTCGTTGGACAACGATTCCGAGTCGGTGACGCCATCTGTCGAGGGGATCGACTGTGTGAACCGTGTAACCATCTCCAGCGCATCACTCAAGATGGCGTATTGCAGGCACTCACTCACCGAGGAGGGCTCCGAGCAGCCATTCTTGAAGATGGGGTGATTCGCCCCGGAGACGTCATCGAACCGCTCGAATAATCTACGCTCTCTCGTTTACAGGAGTTGGCAACACGGTT
>JADFQH010000264.1 GCA_022561895.1 Methanobacteriota archaeon
GCCAGGCGATAAAGCGGCTACTGCAACGCCGTCGTTCAGAATTTTGCCAAGGATTACATCGCTTTTGCCCTCTAGTGGAAACGCTGGTGAATCCGTTACAATTTCTGGTAATCACTTTTGTCAGAGCGGTAGCTGTCCTAGCTCCGGAAACCGCGATACCAGCAGCGACAAAGTTACTTTCAATGGGACGACTGTTGCGGACTCTGATGTTACGACTTGGACTGATACCTCAGTCGTTGCTGTTGCACCTACCGGCGTTACTACCGGCGCGGTTGTTGTAAGGTCCGACGATTATGATTCAAACGGGCTTACATTTACCGTAAGTACTTCTGCTCCTACTCAAGGCGGTCCTCCAAAAGTTGTTTATGTTGAGGAGCCCGAACCCGAGCCTGAGTCCGAGTCCATCTCCGAACCGGAGATCGACCGACCCGAAGAGACGGCAGAAACGGAAGAGACAACGACCAACGGCGGTACGTCGAGCGTCGAATCGGTGAGTCCCAAACCGATCGATACCGGTCCGCCGGAGCGAGTCACGGTCGAGGCGCTCGAAGAATCGATCGGCGAACGCGTCCGGATCGAAGGCCGCGTCGTCGACGTTCGCCAGACCGGCGGGCCGACGATCTTCGAGGTTCGAGACGAAACCGGCGTCGCGGAGTGTGCGGCGTTCAAGGAAGCCGGCGTCCGTGCGTATCCCGAGGTCGATACCGGGTCGCTGATCCGTCTGACTGGCGAGGTCGAGCGCCGTCGCGGCGGCGTACAGATCGAGTCCGAGTCACTCAAACCGCTCGAAGAGACCGACGCAGAAACTGTCGTCTCCCGACTCGACGACGCACTCGAAGCCGAAGCTCATCCCGGCGAAGTCGACCCTCTAGTCGAGGATTCTGCCGTCGCGGATCTCGAAGAAGTAATCGCCGACGCGGCGGCGACGATCCGCCGAGCCGTCATTGAATCCCGACCGATCGTGCTGCGACACAGCGCGACCGCAGACGGCTACGTTGCTGGCGCGGCGATCGAACGCGCCGTACTGCCGCTCGTGCGCGAACAACACGAACGCCGTGACGCGCAGTATCACTACTTCGACCGCCAGCCCTTGGATGGCGAAGACTACGACATGGCGGCTGCGACGAGAGATCTCACCCGCATGCTCGACAACCGCGAGCGCCACGGCGAGAAGCTTCCGCTCGTGGTGCTCGTCGACACGGGTAGCACGGACGAATCGCGCGACGGTCTCGAACTGCTCGATGTCTACGATGTCTCGCGTCTCGTGATCGATTCGGAGCCGGGCTTCGAGACGAGCGACCTGGTCGAGGGTGTCGTCCCCACCGAACGAGTGACGACGACCGTGCTGGCCGCGAACGTCGCCTGTGGCGTCAACGACGTGCGCGACGAGATTGCCCACTTACCTGCAGTCAGCTACTGGGAGGAAGCCCCCGAAGGGTATGCAGCACTTGCTCGCGAGGCGGGCTACGACGGTGATACCGCCCGCGAACTGCGCGAGGCCGTCGCCCTCGAAGCCTACTACCAGGCCTACGAGGACAAGCGCGAACTCATCGCGGACCTGCTGTTTGCGGGCGACGAGGACGTTAGAAGCCTCGCCTCGCACGTCAGCGAGCAGTTCCGCGCGAAGCTCGACGAGGAGCTCGACACGGTGCGCGCACACGTCGAAACGCACGAGCGAGAGGGCGTCACGGTCGCGGTTCTCGACACCGACGCCTTCACCCACCGATTCGACTTCCCGCCGACCGCACTGCTTCTCGACGCGCTCTTTCGGGAGCTTTCCGCCGAACACAGTGAGCTAGTCGTCATCGGGATCGACGAGGCGGATCTCCAGATCAGAAGCAGCGAGGAGATCGACGTTCGAGAGCTCGGTGAGCGAGTCGCAGAGCGCGTTCCCGAAGGAGGCGTGCTGACTTCGGGAGTTCGACGCGCTCGGATCGCCTATCTGATTGGCGAGCGAGAAGCGGTCAGGGAGTCCACGGTCGAAGTCGCGACGGAGCTTGTCGCATAGGCCGACATCCTTATTCCGAAGAGCCTCGGAGCATCTGCCAACGAATGAGTACGGACACTGAAGTCGAGGACAAGGCGTTCGAGCGGACCTGTGAGGAACTCCTCTCTCGTGTTCTCGCGGGCGAGATCGAGCGAGACGAGGTCGAATCCGCCAAACTCGAAGTCTGTTCCGAGTTCTCCTCGCCGAAAGTACCGACCAACAGCGATATCCTCACAAAGGCTCCCCAAGACCGGCGCGAGGAAGCCGAAGCCGTTCTTCGAAGAAAGCCCGTCAGAACTGCTTCGGGAGTCTCGCCCGTCGCGATCATGACCTCGCCGCATATGTGCCCCCACGGGAAGTGTCTCTACTGTCCGGGCGGCCCGGCGAGCGAGTTCGACAGCTCACAGAGCTACACGGGTCACGAACCCGCCGCCGCCCGTGGCGTCCAGAACGACTACGACCCATATGGGCAGGTCACACTCCGACTCGCTCAACTGAGAGAGATCGGCCATCCCGTCGACAAGGTCGAACTGATCCTGATGGGCGGGACGATGACGGCGAGAAGCCACGACTATCAGGAGCATTTCGTCAAACGCGCCTTGCAGGCGATGAACGATTTTGAGAGGGAAAACCCGCCCGAACCCACGGAGGGCGAGAGTTTCGCTCAGAGCAGGGACGAATACGAGTTTTCGTACTTGGAGGACGTGATCGCCGCAAACGAGACCGGCGAGATCCGCAACATCGGAACGACCTTCGAGACCAAACCGGACTGGTGTGATCCCGAGCAGATCGATCGAATGCTAGACCTCGGTGGGACGAAAGTCGAGGTGGGCGTCCAGACGACCTACGAGCGAATCAATCGAGAGATGCATCGGGGCCACGGGGCACAGGCGAGCATCGACGCCAACCGTCGGCTGCGCGATGCGGCGTTCAAGGTCGGCTTTCATATGATGCCCGGCCAACCGGGGATGAGCCTCGACATGTGCCGCGAGGACTTCTCTCAACTGTTTTCTGACCCGAACTGGCGACCCGACTACCTCAAGATCTATCCCAATCTCGTCGTCAGAGGAACCCGCACCTACGACATGTGGCGACGCGAGGAGTTCGAGCCGCTTTCGAACGAACAGGCCGCAGAACTCGTCGCCGAAATCAAGGCAATACTACCAAAATACGTCCGCCTCCAGCGTGTCCAGCGGGACATTCCGGCGGACTTCATCGACGCGGGCGTCTGGAAGTCGAACCTCAGACAGCTCGCGCGGAAGAAGATGGACGACCACGGCTGGACGTGCGACTGCATCCGGTGTCGGGAGGTCGGGATGAACGACGCCGAACCGGAGAGTGTGGAGCTCGACGTGATGAGCTACGAGGCGGCCGGAGGCGTTGAAAAGTTCATCAGCTTCGAGGACCCCGAAAACGATCTTCTGATCGGGTTCTGTCGCCTTCGATTCCCCGGAGGGACCGCTCGACGTGAACTCGAAAACGCCGCGCTCGTCCGGGAGCTACACGTCTATGGCAACGAACTGGGAGTCGGTGTAGCAGATGATGCGGAATGGCAGCACAAGGGCTACGGCCGCCGACTGATGGAACAAGCGGAGGACCTCGCTTCTGAGGCCGGATTCGAGAAGCTGAGCGTCATCTCGGGGATCGGCGCGCGCGAGTACTACAAGAAGAAGCTGGACTACCATCAGAACGGTCCGTACGTGAGTAAACGATTGTAGTCCTTCTCCTGAAGGGTTGCGAGTTCCGGGTACGAGCTTTTCAGCCTGAGACGACTATCAACGGATATGATCAGCCGACGTCGAACGCTCGAACTCGCGGGTGCAACAGTAGGAATCGCCCTCGCCGGCTGTACCGACGCCGGCGACGAGGAGGAGCCGGGAACGGGTGGCGATGGCGAGAACGGGGACGAACCGGACGAACAGGACTACGCGCCCGAGGACTCCGACGGCGGTGGCGACGGTGCGGGCGGCGGCACGCACGACGACTCGGAGGGCCCGAGCGGCGAGGAGGCCGAGGGCGAGCCGGGTGCCGAGGACGAAGAGGCGGGCCAGCAGGACCCTTACGACCAGTACGACCAAGAGGACGATGACGAGGAAGACGCGGACGACGAAGACGATGACGAGGATGACGAAGACGAAACGGACGGTTAAACACGATCCTCACACCCGACACGGTGTGACGTGTGAGCCCCTGAACTATACCAACGGACAGAGGCTTTGATACGCTGTCGCCGGGGACGGCCGCCGGCGAATGTATCAACCGTTCTGTCCGATGGTATAGCAATTGGCCGAATAATCTCCGCCCCTCCTGTTTTGTACCCGTCAGTCGTCAGTACGGGCATGGGAGAGGACACCAT
>JADFQH010000265.1 GCA_022561895.1 Methanobacteriota archaeon
GTCCGGAGAGCGTGTCTCGCTTCCCGAGGACGTCGCCCGCCACGTCTGGGTCGCTCCCGTTGCCGAAGCTAGCCAGTGAACCAGCGCTGTGGATTCGTCGTCGGATCTCTAGTTAGCCATACAAAATCTATAAGTTAGATACGTCTAAATCATTGGCTGTGAAGGAGGTGATGGCAACCCTGAACGGCAAGCATTGTGACGCATCAACCAGCGAATAAGGCCAGTGCCGGATGAGTTCCTCCGTATGCCATGTCTCAACGAACGCTGGCAAGACGTGATCTCCGAATTGGCGCACACTTGCATGGCTTGTGTTGGCGTTCGCTTTTCGTACCTCTGTGCTGTCTCTGCTATTGATTCGTTTGGACTCATGGTCGAATTGCTCGCCACAAAATATAAAAATCACACCGAAACATCTATTAATTAGACTTGTCTAAATCATAGTGATGACATCGAAACGGAAGCAGAAGACGTTGAGTCGGCGGAACGTGCTTGCGGCCGGTGCTGGTGTGGCCGGCATGGGTCTTGCGGGCTGTTTCGGCGACGATCCACAGAACGGGGAGGACAACGGCGCTGGTGGGGAAAACGGCGAGAACGGCGAAGGGGATGCCGATTTCACTGTCTTCGCGACGATGCCCGCCATCTGGGACTTCGTCCGACAGGTCGCGGGCGATCAGATTGACGTGATCGATCTCGTTCCGGTCGGCGAACACGGCCACGACTGGAACCCCGAGCCCGGCACCGTGCAAGAGCTCGATGGGGCCGACGGCTTCGTCTACCTTCGGGAGTTTTCGAGCTGGCAGGACGACGCCGCCGCGGAACTCGAAGACGACGACGTTGTCGTTATCGAAGCCTCCGAGGGAATCGAGTTCTTCGACAGCCCCGCAGAAGACAACGACGAGCACTGGTGGATGGACCCGGTCGAGTGCCAGAACGGCGTCGAGAACATCGCCGCAGGGATCGCGGAGATCGACCCGGATAACGAGGACACCTACATGGAGAACGCAGAGGCGTTCAACGAAGAGTTAGAGGAGCTTCACGAGGACTTCGAGGCGATCGTCGAGGAGAGCGAGTTGAACGAACTCGTTGTCGGAACCCACGACTCGTTTCAGTGGTGGAACCGTCGCTACGGTCTCGAGATCTTCTCGCCAGTCGGAACCTCACCCGATGACGCGGCTTCGCCAGAAGACGTCCAGGAGATCGAGACGCTGATCGAGGAGGTCGGGATCGGACACGTCCTCTTCGACGTTGGCGAGCCCGGCCAGCTCGCCGAATCGCTCGCAGAGGAAACCGACGCCGAGATTCTCCCGCTCTCGCCGGTCGAGACGCAGATCGACGGCAGCCCGCCCCTCGATACCGACGTCGAGATGGAGCCGGACTGGGGCTACATCGACCATTTCCGGGAGATCAACCTCCCATCGATCGAAACGGCGCTACAGGCGGAGTAGCATTAGACTAATCGAAAGGTATGCATAGCTCCCCGTGAATACTGTATTAGAGAACTCTCAAGGATGAGATCATGAATCAGATAATCGATGTCGAGAACGTGACGTTTGCCTACGACGACCGTCCGGTGTTAGATGATGTCTCGCTTTCGGTCGCCGAAGGCGAGTTTCTCGGGCTGATCGGGCCGAACGGCTCGGGTAAGACGACGCTGCTCAAGATTATGCTCGGGCTACAGAAACCCGACATCGGCTCAGTCAGGCTGTTCGGGACGCCCGCCGCGAAGTTCAGGGACGGCACCCGTCTGGGCTACGTCTCCCAGCAGTCTTCGGAATCCGATACGACGATGCCGATCTCCGTTCGAGAGGTGGTGAAGATGGGGCGGTATGCGCATGCCGGTCTGGGACGACTGACGAGCGAGGACACCGAGATCGTCAACGAAGCACTCGAACGCGTCGGGATTTCAGACTTGGCGGATCGGCGAATCAGCAGACTCTCGGGCGGCCAGAAACAGCGCGTCTACATCGCCCGCGCGCTCGCAAGCGAGGCCGACCTGCTCGCGCTCGACGAGCCGACGGTGGGGGTTGACGCGGACTCGCGCGATCGATTCTACGAACTGCTCGATGAACTCAACGAATCGGGGATTACGATCGTTCTCATCGAACACGACATCGGCGTCGTCACCGAGCACGCCGACATGATCGCGTGTCTCGACTGTGAGCTGTACGAACACTGCGAGACACACCGATTTCTCGAGGGCGACGCACTCGAACGAGCCTTTGGCTCCGGGCGCGTCGTTGGACCGAGCGCGATCGCAAGCGGGGACTGACCGTGGCCGTCGAAACGACGGGATCGCGCCGCCAGCTTGCGACCCTCGGTCTCGGTGTTCCGCTTTCGCTGATTGCGTTCGCCGGGTTCATCTACTGGCTGTTCCCGCCGCTCTATGAACTCTTCTGGGGGGCGACCTGCAACACCGTCGATACGTGGCTAGTCTGTAGTGGCTTTCTTCAACGAGGGTTTACCGCGGGTGTGCTGATCGCCATCACCGCACCGACCGTCGGTGCGTATCTCGTCAACCGCCAGATGGCGCTGATCGGCGAGGCGCTTGCGCACACGGCGTTTGCCGGTGTTGCTATCGGGCTGTTCATCGGCGCGGCGATTCCGAGCTTCGATTACCCGCTCGTGTTCGCGCTCATCGTCGCCGCGATCGGCGCCCTCGGCATGCAGTACATTGCGGTCCACACCGACGGCTATGCGGATATCCCGATCGCGATCATGCTTACTGGTGGATTCGCACTCGGAATCGCGATCATCTCGTATGGAATTACGTTCAGCTCAACCGTCGAAAGCTACCTGTTCGGCGACATCCTGTTCGTCCCCTTCGAGAACGTCCAGCTCATGGTCGGGCTTGCGCTCGTCGTGATTGCGACGGTCGCGGTGACGCACAAACAGCTCCTGTTCATCACGTTCGACCGCGAGGCCGCCCGACTCGCGCGGATCAACGTCTGGTTCTACGACACTCTACTGATCGTTCTTACAGCGCTCGTCATCGTCGCGGCGATGCAGATCCTCGGGGCGATCCTCGTCGCGGGGATGCTCGTCATCCCCGTCGCGGCGGCGATGCAGGTCACGAACAGCTTCAACCGTGGCATCGCCCTCTCGATCGCCTTCGGACAGGTCGCGGTCATCGGCGGCATCCTGCTTTCGTACTACTGGAACATCGCAACCGGTGCGATGATCATCCTCACGGCGATCGCGATATATCTCTGGTCGCTCGTGGGCTGACTGACTACAACTGCCACCGAGCGATACGTCGGCGTCAGATCTGGCGGATCCAGACGCCGTCGTCATCAACGCGCTCTACGGCCGCGTCCGAGAGATCGTGGGTCTGTCGATCGCTTTCGTCGTCATCGCTGTCCCACCCGAGCGCCTCCCGTATCGCATCGGTAATCCCTTCGTCCTCCTCGACGCTTGCCCGTCCCTCGTTTACATCCGAAACAGTTCCGATCCGTTCGCCCTCGGCAGTTCGGATGGGGCTGTTCTCATCCTCGTCGGTGAACTCGTATCCCATGGTGTTTCGTTCAAACCGGCTGCGTCCTCGCTCTGTGGGCTGCGATCGCAAGCGGGTTTTCAAATCGGTCGGGACTCGAAATTCACGGGGCTGTCACGTCGAACGGCGGCGCGACCTCGGCGGGGAGCGGCGTTTCATACACGCCTTCCCGTGTCTCTTCGAACTCGGCCATCGCCCGTTCGATGCGACCCGGAGCCGAAAGCAGGTCGATCAGCACCTGCGCGGACTCCTCCTCGAAAAGCCCGAGTTCGGGTGTTTCCCAGATCTGCCGTGCGACCTCCTCGAAACGCTCGCGGTCCGCGTCGATCGCGTCGAAAACCGTTCGTTTATCCATGCGGTGGGCGCACAACCGCGGCACAAAGCCGTTTGGAACCCGGTAACTGACCGTCACCTCATCGCTTCAAACCCTTCTTCCCACCGGAACACGCCGTTGCGCTGCACTACTTCACCATCGACTTCCATGACGCCCTCGCTCATGTCGGTGATCAGATCGACGTGAACCGCCGACTGGTTGCCTGCCTCGCCCTCGGGCATATTTGCGTCGTAGGCCCGCCCGAGCGCCAAGTGGATCGTCTCGCCCATCTTCTCGTCGAAGAGAATATTATCACTGAAGCGGTCGATTCCCCGGTTCATCCCGATTCCCAGCTCGCCCAACCGCCGCGCGCCCTCGTCGGTGTCGAGGATCGTTTCGAGTTCGTCCTCGTTGACTCCAACCGAGAAGTCGACGACCTCGCCGCCCTCGAACGTCAGCGAGACGTCCCGCAGGCGTTTTCCGTTGACCGTCATCGGCACGTCGAAAAAGACCGTTCCTTCCGTCTCCTCGGGCG
>JADFQH010000266.1:0-986 GCA_022561895.1 Methanobacteriota archaeon
CGCGACCCCGACCCGACCCGCCGTGTGGGGATGGATCTCGGCGTAGCTCTCGCCGACGTGACCCATTAGCCCCTCGCTTCGCCGGGTGAGCTGGCCGGTGTGCCAGTGATAGAGCACTCGCCCGGAGGTGAGCGCAATGGGGAACTCCTCGCCGGGAAGTTCGGTGGGATCGCCCAGATCCGCGGGAACGAACCGGGCTTTGCCGTCCTCGAAGTTGAACTCCTCTTCGTACAAGTAGGGTGTTCCGGGGTGGTCCTCGTCGGGACAGGGCCACTGAAGCCCGTCGCCCTTCTCCTCTAAGCGTTCGTGGGTGATTCCTCCATAAATCGGCGTCAGCTCGTTGATCTCGTCCATGATATCCGTCGGACTCTCGTACCCCCAGTCGAAGCCCATCCGCCCCGCGAGCTTCTGGATGATCTCCCAGTCGGCGTGCGCCTTTCCGGGCGGCTCGACCGCCGGACGCATGAGTTGGACGCGCCGTTCGGTGTTCGTCACCGTGCCATATTTTTCGGTAAAGGTCGCCGCGGGCAGGATCACGTCGGCGTATTCGGCCGTTTCGGTCATGAAGATGTCTTGAACCACCAAAAAGTCGAGTTCCTGCAAGCTCTCGCGGGCGTTTTTCACGTCCGGCTCCGAGATCGCGGGATTCTCCCCGATGATGTACATCCCTCTCACATTCCCCTCGTCGACCTCGTCGAACACCTCCGTCACTCGCAGACCGGGTTCATCGGGCGGGCGCACGCCCCACGCCTCCTCGTACTGATCGAGGACCTCCTCGTCTTCTACTGGTTGGTAGCCCGGCAGGTTATCGGGGATCGTCCCCATGTCGCCGCCGCCACCTTGGACGTTGTTCTGGCCGCGGAACGGCGAGAGCCCCGCGCCCGGCTTGCCGAGATGCCCCGTCACGAGCGCGAGATCCGCGATTGCGAGTACCGTCTGGGTTCCGTACGTGTGTTGGGAGAGTCCCATCGCCCAGCCGAACACGC